>JANLJF010000092.1 GCA_029255605.1 Azovibrio restrictus | reverse complement strand
CATGTTACGGTAAAAATCAGAAAGGTTCTCCGTATATACAATTGCTTTCTGCGGGTTGTCTTCTATAAGGCTGGTAAGCGTATTCAGGCTATTGAACAGGAAATGCGGGTTTACTTGGCTTTTCAGGTGCTCATATTCATATACAATACGTTCCTGCTGCAGGTTGGCTACATCCTTCAGCCGGCGCTCCCTGCCCGACATATATAAGAGTACTATTACTACACCGGCAATTATCATTAAGGTAATAAACCAACCTCTACGCCATATAGGTGCCGCTATGCTAAAATCATAGGTTTCTTCAACCGCATTACTGAAATCGGGGTATATGGAAGCCTGTACCCGGAATATGTAACTACCCGGTGGCAGGTTGGGAAATGTAACTACCTGTTCGGTGCTATATATCCATTTATCGTAATAGCCTTCCAGTTTGTACCTGTAATGAATACCCTTGGCGTTTATAAAGTTCACTGCTGTATACCGAAAACTGAAATAGTTTTCAGAAGGCTTGAATTCATGTTTATCGCTGGGTGGTTTTAAATGCAGGTAGGTATTAACTACACCTTTCGATGTATCATATAACGATGCCAGCTTATTATCTTCCCTTATACGTAGCAGCATATCCATGTAATCGCTACGACGAATCGTTTTGTTCTTTTCATAGAAATCAAGCACACTATTCACAGCTGCTTTGCTGCAACCAAACCTGGTAGTGTCTCCCGTTGTAAGTGCGTGCTTTATCCAGCCGCCGGTATAGATGAAATAGAACTCGCCATGTACATTTTGAAAATTGATAAGAAAGTCGGGCATATTCACCACCACTTCATCATTCTTTTGCAACCAATACATCATGAAGTTATCCAGCCTGCGACGTTGCGTCAAATCCTTTGCCAGGGGGGTGTTTTGTAACCAGTCTATAGTAGGGATAACCAGGTGTGTGTATTCATTATAACTTAAACGCTGGTCTAATACCAAATCCTTAGGCAGGATATCATCCTGTGCCTTAACGGGTGCAGCATAGCACAACGCTAATAGCATTGCACAAAAAGCATACAGGCGTAGGGATAGGCACATACGTAAATATATCTTTTTTATGAAATGCTAATCAAACTTTTACGACGAACCGAGGTATTCGATATATGAAACATTATCTGCCTATGCAATATTGGTCATTTTATAATATAGCGTAGTGCGGTCTATATTCAGCAACCGTGCAGCTTTCGATTTCACCTCTTTCAGCATTTTTATAATCAATATTACTTCTTTACTATGTAATAGTATCACAATGGCGGTTACTTTATGCATGTAGTATTGTTCACGCTTTGTTCACGGTGTTTCATTACGCTGTGGCGTGAACACGTGAACGCTTAGATTTAATATGTTCAATGTTCGAAGGAAGTAGTAACCGGAAATCGTGAACAGCATGGACGATTCTCAAAACAAATAGTTATGTCAATAATTATCTGTTCTATATTATATAGTGTATAATATACAGTGTATCTCAATACATATATATAATCACATTGAAAATTATATAAGTATTATTGTTGATATTATTTATCAGTTGAGATAGTTTTCTTTTGAGTCATTTCATGTTAACACTTTTCTTTGACAGTGTTTCATGAACAACTGAATATTGTTCACGTGTTCACGCTATGCGTCATGAAACATGGTGAACATACCTGTGAACATTTATAATATAACTGTGTGAGTCCGATAAAGTGTTCACGTGTTCAAGCCATGGTTACTGTGAATACCGTGAACATATGAACAGACTATTTCTTACCCCTGAAGAGAAATAAAGAAAGGTAAGTAAGTACATAAGCTGTAATACCAGCTGCAATACTTAATATAGTACCTCCCAAGAAGAAAGCGAACCCTTCGTGCATAAAACGCTCCAATGTAAAGTCGCGCCAATTAACGATCCATGTATTATTGCCCAGTACCCATTTACCGGTTATCAGGCTGGCCATCCATATAAAGGGCGTGAACGGAAAGATACTGATATTGGCAGCTATAAGAAAGAGTGTTTTATTGAGCCTGAACAGGATAGACAATGGTATGCCAATAGCCAACTGGAAACCCCATACGGGCACAATACCCATAAACACACCAAACCCTACGCTGGCGGCCTTGGTATGGTTACTCTCTTCAGGATGAACGAACAGGGCTTTCCATATTCTATGCCAACCCTCTCTTTTGGTGAGCAACTTCAAAAAATCCCTGGGCTTTACATACAGCAGCGCTATCAACACCAATATAGTATTAAGTATGCTGATGCGGGTAAAGTCTTTCATCGGGCGAAAGTGGCTGACCCTTTCTTCAGGCTTGGGATAATACACCCCCACCGGTATGCTAATGACGGGGATACCACTCCACGATGCACGTACAATAACTTCTATCTCAAACTCATACTTGGTAGTAAACCATGCTTTCCTGGCCAGCGCCTGCACAGGGTACAACCTGTAGCCGCTTTGTGTATCGGGAAGCGTTGTGCCCGTATTCACCCAAAACCAGAAATTACTAAAGCGGTTGCCAAAGCTGCTCTTTAGCTGCACGTTCTCTTGTTGCAGGTTGCGGGCACCTATTATCAGTGCACCGGGTGCTTTCTCTATCTGCTGTAGAAATGATACCAGGTCGGTAGGAAAATGCTGGCCATCGCTATCTATGGTTATCGCATATGCGTAACCACGCTCTGCCGCTGCCTTTATACCAGTACGCAATGCAAAGCCCTTACCCCGGTTGGGCATATAGTTTACCGCATGCACCTGCGGGAACTGTGCGAGTATCTCTGCCGTGTTATCGGTACTACCATCATTCACCACTATCACATCATCGGTATATTCCAATACACCTTTTATCACATCGGCCAGCGTACCTGCATTGTTGTAGGTAGGCATCAATACACAGGCTTTGTGTTGTTTAAAAAGCTGTTTGGTTTCGGAAGACATGCTATCGGAAGAAACGGGGCGTGAAATTACTACTTAGGTTCCAGATATTGCTATTTATCAGCCATGCGTTTCTTACACTGTTTTATCTTGTGCTGTATGGCATCGCGCTCGGTAGTAGTGGCTATTTCTTTGGTCAATGCCATCTTATAATAAGCTATAGCGGCACTATCCCATCCTTTCTCCGCACTATAATCGCCGGCTATACGGTATGCATCGTAATAATTAGGGTTACTATGCACAACAGCAGCGGTATCTACAGGCTGGTGCAGCATCAGTGCCATCTTATTCTTACGAAACTCCATAAAACCCTTGTAGGATGCAGAATACAGAAAGCTATCGGGTGCAATGTTCAGGTCGTTATCGGCTATCTCTACATCGTGCTGCATACCGTTCATGGCAAATATCTTGCGCAGGTCGTAGCATACATACGTACCTAATTGCCAGGGAGCAGTACTTACCCATACCCTTAAACTATCCGGCTGGAATATTACCGAATGATGGGCTATCAACTGGTTTACGGCCTTCTCATTCCCCTCGCCTATGTTGGTATTACCCAGTCCACGCCTGTCGCGCAGTATATTCGCAACTTTCTGTGGGGTTAGCGGATAGTTGTTATTCATCAGCTCTTGCAGCCTTTTATAACGATATACCGATGCACTGGTGCGCTGCTGCTCGCGGTTCAGCTTCTGGGTTTCAAATAGCTTGCTCTGGTAGTGATTGGTACATTCTATATTATCACCATTAGGGTCATATATATCTAGTTCAGTCGGTGTCTTCTCTATAACCACAGCCTTATGGTCGGCAGCACTACCCACCAGGAAGCTTTCACTTACAAACATCTTACGGCTCCTGGCTATCGCTATCGCTTCTTTTATGTTGGATGCATATTGCAGTACTTCCCTCGCTACCAATGATACCGGTGTGGCCGATGCAAAAGGAATATCAGAACGGGCAGCATTGATGGTAACGGTAAGGCCTTTATCATTCATACCACTTACCACACCTGTAAACCCACCCCAGGTTACGAACATGAACTTATGCCCTTTATCAGGCGCATAAAAGGTCACCATCTTGTGCTCGGCAAACTGGTCGCCCACCCAAAAGTCGAAATTACGTCCTATCAATAACGAGCCATCCTCGGTCTTGGTGTCCCAGGCACCAAAGGAGGTACAGCCCACCAGCATCATATTTTGCAAAGCATGGCCTACATCGTGTGCCGAATGGTAATTGAGGATACGTGCATAATTATTGCCTATCCATTGAAAGGAATCGGATGCGGCATGAGATACCCCGTATATTTCCCGCTGGTACTCGGGCAAAACATGTTCCGGCAGGTCTCGGTTGATGTACCCAATGATGTATTTCAGGAATTTCAGGTAGCCCTCTGCGGGTATCATTTGTTTTATCTGCGCGGTGAATGCTTCTTCCTGCGCTACTATCAACTCTTGAGAAAGTTTACCATTCTTTACCCCCCTTTCAAATGGCGAGCCCGATACATACATTTCGTACAGGCCATTCTGGTTTTTACGTATCCAGTTATCGCCTATGGTGTACAGGGAGCTTTCGGTATGTGTTCTGCTCAGGGCAAATGATGAAGTATCTGCCACCTGTGGCGGCACAATATCATCAGATACATTATAGACATAAATGCTAAAAACAATAATAATCAACAGGAGTATGCCAGTAAATATGGCAAGGCACCTTAATAACCAGCGAAAAAAACGCATAAGGGTGCAAAGATAATCAGTCTGTTTTACGTCACCATCTATTTAACTTTATGTATGCATAGCTCATTTCCTATCTCCCCGAAACAAACTACTTTTGGTACAGTTTTAATGACTTACAACTTATTGCTTATACTTACTACTAATAACATGCATCACTTACTTCTTACTAATATCAAACAACTTTGCCAGGTAGAAACAGGCGAAATCTATAAAAACCGTGTGAGCGGTGCAGATATGAAGCAGCTACCTTCTATAGAAAATGCATGGCTATATATAGAGGAAGGTAAAATCCACAGCTTCGGCCGTATGGACGATGTGCAACCCGTACCGGCTACCGATGTAATAGATGTAAGTGATAAACTGGTATTGCCTGCCTGGGTCGATTCGCATACGCACCTGGTATTTGCCGGTTCGCGGGAAAAGGAATTTGTTGACCGTATCAACGGGCTTAGTTATGAAGAAATAGCCCGTCGTGGTGGTGGTATTCTCAACTCGGCTGCCCGCCTCAACGAGATGGATGAAAGTGAGCTGTACGAGCAAAGCCTGAAGCGCCTGCACGAGGTGATAGCCCAGGGTACAGGTGCGATAGAGATAAAAAGCGGTTACGGGCTAACACTGGATGGTGAGCTTAAAATGCTGCGTGTTATTCGCAAACTGAAGGAGAATAGCCCCATACCTATAAAGGCATCTTTCCTCGCAGCACATACATATCCTACTGATTATAAGGATAATCATGATGGGTATTTAAACTTAATTATCAATACGATGCTGCCGCTTGTAGCCGGTGAAGGATTGGCAGACTACATAGATGTTTTCTGCGAACAGGGCTTTTTTAGTGTAGATGAAACCTCCCGTTTATTGGAAGCCGGCTGGAAATACGGGCTGAAACCAAAGATACATGCCAACCAACTCCACTACTCAGGCGGTGTGGAAATAGGCGTAAAACATAATGCTATAAGCGTAGACCACCTGGAATGCGTAGGTGACCCAGAAATTGAGGTACTGAAAGGTAGCAATACCATTCCTACCCTGCTGCCCGGTGCAGCATTCTTCCTGGGTATGCACTACCAGCCTGCGCGTAAAATGATAGATGGTGGCCTGCCGGTGTGCCTGGCTACCGACTATAACCCCGGCTCCTGCCCATCAGGTAATGTACCGTTACTGCTTACCCTTGCCTGTACGCAACTCAGGATGACACCCGAAGAAGCTATCAATGCCGTGACCATAAATGGCGCTGCAGCTTTAGAACTTACAGATGAGATAGGTAGCATAGCAGTGGGTAAAAAAGCCAATCTTATTATAACCAGACCAATGCCTTCACTTGCCTATATACCATACGATTACGGCAACAACCCGGTGGAAAAAATGGTGCTTAATGGTGTGGTGTCTTAGTCAAAAAACAAGAAGATATAAAAGAAATTGTCCGATTTAGGGTGTTTTTGTCTGAAAAAAGCGCTATTTCACTCATTTTCTTTACGTTTTGCTTCATTTTTAAAATATTTCTTTTTTGGCTTTCCTGCATTACTTTTGCAATCCGTACTAAAAAACATTTATGGCTACAACAGCAGACATCAGAAACGGTATGATCATCAAATTGGATGGCAGCCTGTATTCAATAGTAGAATTCGGACAAAACAAAACAGCACGTGCAGCGGCTAAAGTTTGGGCAAAACTGAAAGGCGTAGATAATACACGTTCTATCGAGCATACATGGAACTCTGGCGACAATATCTACCCCGTACGTGTAGAACGCCGACCTTATCAATTTCTCTATAAAGATGACAGTGGTTTCAACTTTATGGACACAAATACTTTTGAACAATTATCATTGCCTGAAAACCAGATAGAGCGTCCGGAGCTGTACAAAGATGGCCAGGAGTGTTTTATACTGGTAAATACAGAAACTGAACAGCCTATGAGCGTGGAACTACCGCCAAACGTAGTGCTGATGGTTACCTATTCAGAGCCGGGCCTTAAAGGCGACACCGCTACCCGTACACTGAAACCCGCTACTGTTGAAACAGGTGCTACCGTTATGGTTCCTTTGTTTGTTGACGAAAATGAACTGATAAGGATAGATACCAAAACAGGTGCTTATATAGAGCGCGTAAAAGGATAATATCCCGTTTTCACTTACCCATTTATTCAATATTTAAAGATATCCGCAATGGAATTCAAACAGATACAAGAGCTGATAAAGGCTATCAACAAGTCAAACATCAGCGAACTGAGCATTGAAGAAGGTGAATTCAAAATCACTATCAAACAGGCTCAAACCGTTAGCGAAACACAGTTTGTAGCTATACAGGCACCAAGTCCTGCTATTCAGCAGGTATTGCCGCAGGCTGCTGCACCTGTAGCTATTCCTGCTGCTGCACCGGCAACTCCGTCTCAACCAGCTGCTACAGCCGACAATGGCAATCTGATTACTATTAAATCTCCGATGATCGGTACTTTTTACCGTAGCCCATCGCCGGATAAGCCTTCGTTTGTAAATGTTGGTGATGACATTAAACACGGACAGGTATTGTGTATAGTTGAAGCTATGAAGCTCTTCAACGAAATAGAAAGTGAAGTGAGTGGTAAGATAGTGAAAGTGCTGATAGACGACGCTTCGCCAGTAGAATACGATCAACCGCTGTTCCTGGTAGAACCTGCGTAACTCATAATAAAAGCTTGATGGCTCAATACTCAACCAAGGATTGAGCCATTTCGTTTATACAACGTTTTATATAACTATTATTAGTTATAAACGTAGGGTAATCACAAAACATTTAACAAGAAAAAGATGTTTAAAAAAATACTAATAGCAAACCGTGGAGAAATAGCCTTGCGCGTAATACGTACATGCAGGGAGATGGGTATCAAAACGGTGGCCGTTTACTCTACGGCAGATAAAGATAGCCTGCACGTGCGCTTTGCAGATGAAGCGGTATGTATAGGCAAACCCCAAAGCTCAGATTCTTACCTTAATATCCCCCATATAATGGCCGCTGCAGAAATAACCAATGCAGATGCTATACATCCGGGCTATGGTTTCCTGGCTGAAAATGCAGGCTTCTCTGAAATATGCGCCAAATATGGTATAAAATTCATAGGCCCGACGCCGGAAATGATACGCTCTATGGGCGATAAAATGACCGCGAAGGAAACTATGATAAAGGCTGGCGTACCTGTAATTCCGGGTTCTGACGGACTGTTGGAAAGCCTGGAAGAGGCTAAGAAATTAGCAAACGATATGGGCTACCCTGTCATACTGAAAGCTACTGCCGGTGGTGGTGGTAAAGGTATGCGCGTAGTATGGGCCGAGGAAGAGATAGAGCGTGCTTATAATACGGCTAAAGCGGAGGCTGGTGCTGCATTTAAGAACGATGGTATCTATATGGAGAAGTTTGTAGAAGAACCACGCCATATAGAAATACAGATAGCCGGTGACCAATATGGCACTGTTTGCCACCTGGGCGAGCGCGACTGTTCTATCCAGCGCCGTCATCAGAAACTGGTAGAAGAGTCGCCTTCTCCTTTCATGACACCCGAACTGCGCCATAAAATGGGTGAAGCTGCTAAAAAAGCAGCCGCTGCCATTAGTTATGAAAGCGTAGGTACTATAGAATTCCTGGTAGACAAGCACCGCAACTTCTATTTTATGGAGATGAATACCCGTATACAGGTAGAACACTGCGTAACGGAAGAAGTGATCAACTACGACCTGATAAAGGAACAGATCAAAATAGCAGCAGGCATACCTATTAGCGGTAAAGATTACATACCTGAAATGCACGCTATTGAATGCCGCATCAACGCAGAAGACCCGTATAACGATTTCCGCCCCAGCCCGGGAAGGATAACGGTATTGCATACCCCCGGTGGTCATGGAGTAAGGGTTGATTCTCATATTTATGCAGGTTACACTATACCACCCTATTACGATTCTATGGTGGCTAAGCTGATAGCTGTAGCACAAACACGCGAGGAAGCACTGGATACGATGGAGCGTGCACTGAGTGAATATGTGATTGAAGGTGTAAAAACCACGATTCCATTCCACCAGCAACTGATGCGTAATGAAGATTTCAGAAACGGAAACTTCACTACCAAATTCATCGAATCTTTCGAACTGAAATAAACGGTAGCACCGCTACGTTAAAAGAGCTTTGCAAATGACTTGCTAAATGCAATGATTTGTAAGGCTCTTTACTATTTATTTAATTAATTTCGCACGCATATTTCAAAGTATCGCATGGCAAAAACTATAATTATAACAGGAGGTGCGGGGTTTATCGGTTCGCATGTAGTCAGGCTATTTGTCACCAAGTACCCTGATTATAAGATCATCAACCTGGACGCACTCACTTACGCCGGCAATCTTGAAAACCTGAAGGATATAGAGAATGCACCTAATTATACTTTTGTAAAGGCTGATATTACGGATGCACAGCATATCAACGAGGTATTTGCACAATATCAACCGGATGGCATCATACACCTGGCTGCAGAAAGCCATGTGGACCGCTCTATCACTAATCCCAATGCATTTATACAGACCAATGTAATGGGTACGGCAAACCTCCTGAATGGTGCCCGTGAAATATGGAAGGATGGCTTTGAAGGCAAACGCTTTTACCATGTATCAACTGATGAAGTATACGGCTCTTTAGGCGAAACGGGGTTCTTCCTGGAAACAACCCCTTACGATCCGCAATCACCCTACTCTGCCTCTAAAGCCGCTTCAGACCACCTGGTGCGTGCTTATGGCAATACATATGGTTTACCGTTTGTTTTAACAAATTGCTCTAACAACTATGGTCCTAATCACTTCCCAGAAAAGCTGATACCATTATTTATCAATAATATCCGCAACAATAAATCGTTGCCTGTATATGGCGATGGTAAATATACCCGCGACTGGCTGTATGTGATAGACCATGCCCGTGCTATAGATACAGTGTTTCACAATGGGAAGAACGGAGAAACCTACAACATAGGTGGTTTCAACGAATGGCAAAATATAGAGTTGGTGAAGCTGCTGTGTGAGAAGATGGATGAAAAACTGGGACGCGAGCCCGGTACATCAGCGCAACTAATAACCTACATCAAAGACCGCCCCGGCCATGACAGACGCTATGCTATAGATGCCACGAAGATAAAGACCGAATTGGGCTGGGAACCATCGGTAACATTTGAAGAAGGCCTGGCAAAAACCATCGACTGGTATCTTGCTAATGAAGAATGGCTGAATCATGTTACCAGCGGTGATTATCAAAAGTATTATAGTACTCAATATAATTAGTCGTAAGTATTAAGTCATAAGTCGTAAGAAATGACGATACAGAAGTTTGAGGATATTATAGCTTGGCAAAAAGCACAGGATTTGGCTTTATTTATTTATGAGGCATTTAAAGAAATAAAGGATTATAGTTTTAGAGATCAGATTTGCAGAGCTGTAGTATCCATATCAAATAATATTGCTGAAGGTTTTGATGGAAATTCGGATGCGGATTTCGCACGTTTTCTGTACTTCGCTATCAGCTCTGCCAGCGAAGTGAAATCAATGCTCTATCTTGCAGCAAGACTCAATTATATTTCCCCTGATAATAGGGAACAGTTATTAAAATATACAAGTGAAGTATCCATGATAATTCGTGGTCTTATTAAATCTATAAAATAGACTTACGACTTACGACTTAAAGACTATTATACAATGAAAGGAATCGTCCTTGCAGGTGGTTCGGGCACACGCCTCTACCCACTCACTATAGCTGTTAGCAAACAATTAATGCCGGTGTATGACAAGCCGATGATCTACTACCCCTTGTCTACCCTAATGCTTGCCGGTATCCGTGAGATACTAATTATTACCACTCCTGAAGACCAGGCTGGGTTTAAAAAGCTGCTGGGCGATGGTAGCCAGGTGGGCTGCCGTTTTGAATATGTAGTACAACCTAGTCCCGATGGGCTGGCGCAGGCATTTATATTGGGCGAGGAGTTTATCGGCAACGATTCTGTAGCGCTGGTGTTAGGCGATAATATCTTCTATGGCTCAGGTATGGGCACCTTGTTGAGAAATAAAGTGAACCCTGACGGTGCCGTAGTTTTTGCCTACCAGGTACACGACCCCGAAAGGTATGGTGTGGTGGAATTTGATAAGGACTTTAAAGTATTAAGCATAGAGGAAAAACCTACGCAGCCTAAATCAAACTATGCTGTACCGGGATTATATTTCTACGATAACGAAGTAGTTTCTATAGCCAAGAATATGAAACCCTCGCCACGTGGTGAGCTGGAAATTACAGATGTAAACAAAACCTACCTGGAACGTGGCAAACTGGAAGTAGGTGTACTGAACCGGGGTACGGCATGGCTGGATACCGGTACATTTGAATCGCTGCAGGAAGCCGGCCAGTTTATTGAAGTAATAGAAAAGCGCCAGGGCCTGAAGGTAGGTTGTATAGAAGAAATAGCTTACCGTATGGGCTTTATAGATAAAGACCAGCTACAGGTGCTGGCCCAAAAATTTATGAAGAGTGGGTATGGCAAATACCTGGAGATGATAGCTAAAGAAAAATAATGTCGTACGAGGGTAAGCTTGCATTATTATTGGTCTTATCTGCTGCTATTGGCTGGATTGTTGCCCGGCTGGTAAGTAATGTCATATTTCGCAAGCTATCCGATAAACGAATTATCAGTAACATAATAAGCACTACAGCACAGGAGCTGTTTACTGCCGATACACTTATCACAAAACTGCAGGATCCAACGTTGCTATCGGGTCTCAACCCTATGATAGAAAAGCACATTGAGGAATTTCTTTTGGTGAAACTGACCCAGAAATTACCTTTTGTTGCTACCTTTATGGGCGAAAGCACATTGGCTAAAATAAAAGAAGGCATGATTGAAGAAATAAACCTGCTGCTGCCGAGCGTTATGGCTCAGTACTCCCGCAACCTGGGAGCGCAGCTGGATATTTCTACGATCGTAACCGGCAAACTATCTGCTATACCTGCTGATAAGTTTCAGGAAATGATTGAACCACACATCCGGCAACAGCAATGGAAGCTGCAGGCAGGCGGCGCAGTTCTATGCCTGGCAATCGCTGCTCTTTCAGCTTTCATCCTCTCCCTCTAATTAGTCAGTTAAAGCTTTTTGATATAAGTGATTTATATCAGCTTTAACGTAATCACATTGCCAAAGCCGGGCAATATTGTAACTTTAATTAAAAAATAAGACCGTTATAAAATGGCACATTATTATTCGCTGGGGAGCATTCCTCATAAGCGCCATACCCAATTTCGGAAACCGGATGGCGGACTGTATTCTGAGCAGCTTTTTAGTACAGAAGGGTTCTCTTCAAATTACTCCCTGCTCTACCATATCCACCCACCCACACAAATTATCAAGGCCGAAGAACCGATAGATGTTTCTCCAAAGCCAGCGCATGATAATATTCTTAAGCATCGCAGCTTTCAGGGTTTCAATGTAAAGCCTGAAGCCGATTACCTGAAAAGTCGTAAAATCGTCCTTTTCAACAATGATGTGCAGATAACGCTCGCGGCACCTACTAAGAGCCTTACTGATAGCTTCTTTAAAAATGCAGATGCTGACGAGGTGATTTTTGTGCATGAAGGTACCGGTACGCTTAAGACGCAATATGGCCAGATACCTTTTAGTTATGGTGACTATCTTGTGATACCACGCGGCACCATTTACCAGATTCATTTTAATGATGAGAACAACAGGCTTTTCATCGTAGAATCATTCAGTCCTATCACCTACCCTAAAAGATACCTGAGCCGCTACGGACAGTTACTGGAACATGCACCTTATTGCGAGCGCGATATACGTAAACCACAAGACCTGGAAACAATAGACCAGAAAGGCGAATTCCTTATAAATACAAAGAAGAAAGGGTTACTTTATCCTATCACTTATGCCAATCATCCTTTTGATGTGGTTGGCTGGGATGGCTGCGAATACCCTTATGCCTTCAGCATTCACGATTTTGAGCCAATTACAGGACGCGTACACCAGCCACCTCCGGTACACCAAACCTTTGATGCGCACAATTTTGTGATATGTTCATTCTGCCCCCGCCTGTACGATTACCATCCGCAAGCCATACCTGCTCCGTACAATCACAGCAATATCGATAGTGATGAAGTATTGTATTATGTAGATGGCGATTTTATGAGCCGCAAGCATGTAACACGTGGTATGATAACCCTGCACCCTGCAGGTATACCGCACGGCCCGCATCCCGGTGCTGTAGAAAGAAGCATTGGAGCTAAAGAAACAGGTGAGCTGGCGGTGATGGTAGATACCTTCCACCCGCTGAAAATGACAGCTGAGGCGCAAGGCATTGAGGATGATAATTACATCATGAGTTGGGCTGAATAATAAATATAAACAACAATCTAAAGCTTAATTAACTAATAAGATAATTATGGAACCACTGACAGTTAGCGAGAAAATGGCTGCGGCCAAGGATTTTTTACCTATCAATGGTACAGACTATTTAGAACTGTATGTAGGTAATGCCAAACAATCTGCACACTATTACAAAACTGCTTTCGGTTTTGAAACAGTAGCATATTCCGGCCCTGAAACTGGTATGCGCGACCGTGCTTCTTATGTTTTGCAGCAAGGTAAAATACGCCTCGTTCTCACTACAGCACTGAAATCTGATCACCCGATATCTGAGCATGTACGTAAACACGGCGACGGTGTAAAGGTACTGGCCTTATGGGTAGATGACGCAACACAATCTTTTAAAGAAACAACACAGCGTGGTGCAAAACCTTACTTAGAGCCTACTACGCTGACAGATGAAGATGGTGAAGTAGTAATGAGTGGTATCTACACCTACGGTGAAACGATCCATATGTTCATAGAACGTAAAAACTACAAAGGCACATTCTTACCCGGATATAAAAAAGTAGAAGGTGGCTTTAAAACCAAAGATGCCGGTCTGTTATATGTTGACCACTGCGTGGGTAACGTTGGCTGGGGCCGCATGAATGAAACCGTGAAATGGTATGAAGATGTAATGGGCTTTGCCAACATCCTTACTTTTGACGATAAACAAATCAATACCGAATACTCTGCCCTGATGAGTAAGGTAATGAGTAATGGTAACGGTTATGTAAAATTCCCCATCAACGAGCCTGCTGAAGGCAAAAAGAAATCGCAGATAGAAGAATACCTGGATTTCTACGAAGGTGAAGGTGTACAGCACATAGCTATCGCTACCAATGATATCATCACTACCGTTCGCGACCTGAAGTCTCGCGGTGTAGAATTCCTGGATACTCCGGATACTTATTACGAAGATCTTTTTGACCGCGTTGGCAAAATAGATGAAGCACTGGCTCCACTTCAGGAACTGAAAATATTGGTTGATCGCGATGAGGAGGGCTATCTGCTGCAGATATTCACCAAACCTCAGCAAGACCGTCCTACCCTGTTCTTCGAGATCATACAACGCAAAGGTGCCAAAAGCTTTGGTGCAGGTAACTTTAAGGCATTGTTTGAATCTATAGAGCGTGAACAGGCCAAGCGTGGTAATTTATAATTTATAACTAATTAGAATACATAAAATGGGGCGTTGTTGCCCCATTTTTGCTTTGTTTTAAGACTTATATTGATATATTAGGCTTATCTTTACGGGATTCCATTTACTAACCACTTTATTAACTGTAGTGATGATAAAAAAGCTGTTATACAGTTTATTGTTGATAGGTGTAGGCACTGCTTATGCCCAGGACGATGTGCAGGCGTTTCGTAACTTTCAGCTTTCATTCAGCCGCGTATCCCAGGCATGGGTAAAGAATAATGATTCTTTGCGTAAAATGTTCCAGTCGAAAGGCCTGGCATATCCGCCTGCAGATATTTATATCCGCACTTTCAAAGCGCAGAATGAAATGGAACTGTGGGCACGTGATAATGATAATGACAGGTATCAGTTGGTAAAACTATACCGCATATGTGCATTATCAGGCATATTGGGCCCCAAACGTTACGAGGGCGATCACCAAGTGCCTGAAGGCTACTATTTCATTGAAGATTTCAACCCCAAGAGCGATTTCTTTTTGTCTATGCTTTTGAACTATCCCAACTATTCGGATATGGTAATGGGAGATAAGAAAAAGCCCGGTGGCGATATCTACATTCACGGTGGCTGCGTTACGGTGGGTTGTATGCCGATGACAGATGCAGGTATACAGGAAATATATACACTATGCCTGAATGCTAAGCTGGCGGGACAAACATATATTCCTGTACATATCTTCCCAACGAGGTTTAATACCGTAGGCTTAAACTTTTTAGGTCGCGAATATGCTTCAGATACCACAAAGCAACGTTTTTGGGTAAACCTGAAACAAGGGTATGACTATTTTGAGCGCTACAGGAAATTGCAACCTGTAATGTACAATTCGAATGGTAAGTATGTTTATGCCAACTAAGCACAACACTTTACCCTAAATTTGTGTTATAAGAAGATACTAAACAAATTTATGCGCAACATAATAAGGAAAAGCAATACCAACGCAATAGCAGGTGTTGCTTTTTTTATAGCCGTTATCCTTACATTACTATCCTGCGAAAAAGAGGTAAAAATAAACCTTGACAGTGGCGAACCCCGCTTGGTGGTGGAAGGCGCAATAGAAACCGGCCTGCCGCCTTATGTTTTCCTTACAAAGTCTATTGGCTATTTCGCTACTATCGACCTGAATACGCTGCAAAACAGTTTCGTACATGGTGCAAAAGTTACCGTATCGGATGGCAGTCGGTCTGTTGACCTGATTGAATATACAGTTGACACGGGCAGTGGTTATAAATTTTCATTTTATACAATAGATACCGCAGGTGGCAATTTCTTTGTTGGCCAGGTAAATAAATACTATACACTCAGAGTAGAATATGAAGGTAAAGTATATGAAGCCGTAACTAAGATACCGGAGCCTACAGCTCTTGATTCGGTTATTTCTGTACAGCCCGATGCACCTTTTGACAAAGAAAAATTTCCGCAGGCAAGGCAGATACGTATCTATTTTAAAGACCCCGATACGATGGGTAACTATGTGCGATATTATACCCGTCGCAATAGCGAGCCCTACTATCCCGGCCTGAATGCTACTTATTCTGATGAAATCATAAATGGTACACAGTTTGAAACTACACTACCTTTAGGTGAACCACAATCACAGGTATATGATGCAGACTCTTCAGGCATAGGCTATGTTGGCGATACCGTAACATTGAAATGGTGTGCTATTGACAAGGCTTCGTATAGTTTCTGGAGCACATATGAATTTTCTTTAGGTACTATTGGAAATCCCTTCTCTACACCTATTAAAGTAAAAACAAATATTAGTAATAATGGCCTTGGAATATGGGCAGGATACGGCGCTGTATATAAAACGATTATACTCGAATAATCCAAGTCTTTAGATAATAGGCATGCTCGTAAAAAATTCGCATTTTTGCAGGCATTAATTTCAAATGATGACAGAAACGGAAAAAGTACATTGCCTTATTATAGGCTCTGGTCCTGCAGGATATACTGCTGCTATATATGCATCTCGCGCCGGTTTGAACCCCGTATTATATCAAGGTTTGCAACCAGGTGGGCAGCTCACGATTACAACGGATGTAGAGAACTATCCCGGTTACCCTGAAGGCGTAATGGGCCCGCAGATGATGGTGGATTTTGAGAAACAAGCACAGCGTATGGGTGCAGATATCCGTTGGGGCTATGCTACTAAAGTTGATTTTTCGCAACGTCCTTTCAAAGTAGAAATAGATGAGGAAAAATGGATAGAGGCTGATGCCGTTATCATAGCAACAGGTGCATCTGCCAAATGGCTGGGCTTGCCTTCAGAGCAGCGCCTGAATGGCCACGGTGTATCTGCCTGTGCCGTATGCGATGGTTTCTTCTTTAAAGGACAGGAAGTAGCTATTGTAGGTGCTGGTGACACTGCTTGCGAGGAAGCACTGTACTTATCTAAAATATGCAGCACCGTACACATGCTGATACGTCGCGATGAAATGAGGGCCAGTAAAGTAATGCAGCAGCGCGTATTGAAAACACCAAACATCAAAGTGTATTGGAATAGTGAAACGGTGGAAGTATTGGGCGAAAGCAAAGTAGATGGCTTGAAGATACTGAACAATAAAACCAACGAAGAAACCGTAATACCACTGAAAGCTTTTTTCGTTGCTATTGGCCATGAGCCAAACTCTGGCCTATTCAAAGGCCTGCTGGATATGGACGAAGCCGGCTACCTGATAACACAGCCCGGCTCTTCTAAAACAAACATTGAAGGTGTATTTGCCTGTGGTGATGTGCAGGATAAAATATATCGCCAGGCAGTAACAGCCGCAGGCAGCGGCTGTATGGCAGCCCTAGATGCCGAACGCTATCTTGGTGCGCTAGAACATGCTTAAAAATGTATCTCAAATGCCCCACAATAATGGGGCATTTTTACTAGTCACATATGTCAGTTTTACAACAACATATACAGAACTATTTTGATGTAAATGGCGAGCAATTAGATATTATTGCCCGTAGCTTTCAATTTCGTCAAGTTGCTAAGGGTGACTATCTGTTAAAAGAAGGTAGGTTATGCAGCCAGCTTTCTTTTATACAAAACGGACTAATTCGGATATATGCACAAAAAGGCGAAAAGGAAGTAACACAATGGATATCATCTGCAGGTTATTTCGTTACTGACCTTGCCAGTTTCATTTTCAATACTCCGGCCCGATGGAACCTTCAGGCATTAACCGATTGTGAATTATACACCATAGATAAGCAGGCGTATATTAATCTTGGTGAAAGCATACCTGAATGGCATAAGCTGGAAAAACTGTTTATTGCCAAGTGCTTTATAATATTGGAAGAGCGCGTAAACAGCCATCTGTTTATGACTGCGGAAGAGCGTTTCCAGCAGTTGCTATCCTTTCAACCGGAACTTTTTAATCAGGTCCCTCTGCAATACCTGGCATCTATGCTTGGTATGACACCGGAAACTATGAGCAGGCTACGGAAAAAATCGCTTCGGTAATTCTTGATAAATGTCAATACAAAGGTTTGATATCTATCAGACCTTTGTATTAAATCAAGAACAATGAAACATATTATTAAGGCTGAAGAATTGGCGATGGCCATAATTACCATTTACCTCGCTACTTTATTGCAGTTACCTATTAATGGTTGGATATACTTTATTGTGTTTTTCAGTCCGGATATCAGCATACTGGCATATGCAATCAATAATAAAGCAGGAGCTATGGTATATAACATTTTCCACCATAAAGGAATTGCCATAATAATCGCTTTGATTGGCTTGCTGTTAAATAGTGAATATATAATATTTGCCGGGCTGATGCTTCTGGCGCACTCATCTTTCGATAGGCTTATGGGTTATGGCCTAAAATACTTTACGGGATTCAGATATACCCACTTGGGTAACATAGGTAAAAAATAACAAGATTGAACAATACCTTACCTTTGCCCACTATTAAATACACATGATACAAATTGGCAAATACAATAAATTAAGAGTAATAAAGAAAGTGGACTTTGGTATGTACCTGGATGGTAATGATGCAGGGGAAATATTATTGCCCAAACGGTTCGTACCTGCAGAACTGAAAGAAAATGACGAAGTAGAAGTATTTTTATATCATGATTCCGATGATAGAATCATAGCCACTACTCAAAAGCCATATGCCCAGGTTGGCGATATTGCTTTATTAAAGGTAGTTGGTACTACTAAACAAGGCGCTTTTCTTGACTGGGGGTTAATGAAAGATGTTTTTCTTCCGTTATCGCAACAAACCACTCGTATATATGAAGGTGATAGCTACCTTGTAAAGCTATACATTGACGAACGTACCGGCAGGATTGCAGCTACGCAGCGAATAGAACGCTACCTGAGCAACGATGAACTTACCGTCAAGGAGAAAGATGCGGTAGATATGCTGATATACCAGCGTACAGATATTGGTTATAAAGTAATCATTAATAATCTGCATACAGGTGTATTGCACTATAACGAAGTATTCAGAGAGCTTGAAATAGGCGACAAGGAAAAAGGCTTTGTAAAAACCATACGTGAAGACAATAAGATAGACATTGCACTGGGCGAAGCCGGCTATAAAAAGGTAGAGAGCGAGACGGATAAAATACTGCGCCTACTGGCAGAAAACAATGGCTACCTGCCATACCACGATAAAAGCGATCCCGAAGAGATCTATGAATTCTTCGGGATCAGCAAAAAGGTATTCAAAATGGCTACCGGTGCTTTATACAAACAGCGTAAAATAGAATTCACGCAGAGTGGTATTAAGCTGGTAGAATAACGCTATTATCTAGGCCCCATTTTATAGTCGCTAATGTTCTTTGTAACATTAGCGCTTTCGTTTACATTCGTTACTTCCATTTTACTTTCTATCTGGTTGTTCTTATAGTGGGTAGCTTCCATCATAAAGCCCCTGGTGTTTTTACCACTGGCAAGATATGCGTATGGGCTACGGGCAAAGCTTTGTGATATATCTATATTCAATTTGGTAGTCACCCACACTTCTGTTTTGCGGTTGCGCTCTTCGTCTACACACACATATTCACTGCAGTTATAGCCTAGTATAGTTTTTGTTTTGCCAGTTTTATTACATTTCACATCGCTGATAGGCCCGTTGTCGCGCCCCTGCCCTCTGCGGGCTTGTGCATCTGCACTCATAAAGGAATTGATGTTAATAGCCATCCCGGTTTTCTCATCATCATTCAATGTTATCATGCTATTGTTCTTATTATCGTATATCATGAACATTTCATCCTTCTTCTTTTTCTTCTTTTCGTCAACCGTTTTAAAACCGAAGTATTTTTGCGAACCGTTCAGATAGTATAGCATATCGCTTTCATCTTTTTTCTCCCCGTCTTTGTAGCTTGTTATATGCATATTGATAGATATGGGGAATGAATATGAAGATTCTGTTTTGCCGTTCATCATACCGCTTAGCCAGGCTTCGCCTTTAGCCTTGCTGTCTTTATTGTCTTCTTCATACTTGCGTTCTATGGCATCTTTCACATATCCCCTACCGGGTTGTGCATATAGATGAATGGTTGTCAGCATGATTGCTGAAAAGAGAATGATCTGTTTCATATGTTTAGTTTCTAATAGTGGGTATCATAAATTTACTAAAACAATATTCACAATAATATTAATTCATGATAACTATTTAACATCTTATTGATATACAATTCGTTACTTTCATAATAATAAACAACGACCGGTAATTTCCATATTCGCACTAACTTAACAGTGCGACAGGTATATACCCATTGACTTATGAAGAAGAACCAGCTATCAAAGCTGATAAGATATTACGCTCAGTTTTTTCCCTTTACCATCAATACATTTTTGTGTGGTGTAGCTGCCTATATAGGCTATCGCATACTATATCAGCCTTTGGATAAAGATGAAGTAGCTCCCTTTCGCCCATTTATTATACTGATGGGCAAGGTAGTATTCTGGTTCATTCTCGGACTGATTGTATTATCTGTTCTCAGTACTATAGGCACATGGCTCTATTACATATGGTTAAAGAAGAGCAAGCAATATAAGCTGCAGGTATCGTTTACGACCGAAACGGTAAACGACAAAAAGAATAATCTATTTCTCAATGCGCTGATAGAAGGTGTACGACGGCCGATACTTGGCTTTGTAAAAGGCAGGCTATTCTATGATGATAAAGAAATGACGGAGAAGTTTTCGCTTCTGTCAAACAAACGAAAAGAGAAAAGCATATGGCGTGCCGCTATTACGGGACGTAGCCGCATGGAACTGCCCGATATAAAGGAGTATGAACTGAAAGGTGGTTTTATCTTTTTTGAAGACATGCTGCATCTTTGTTCATTTGCTGTTTCGCAACCCATTGGAGGGCACTTTTATCAGCCACCGGTATTGGAAGCCGATGATGATAAAGATGTATTTCCGAAGAAGACGGAAAGTATGGATGTGCGTGTGGACCAGTTAAGGCGCGTAGAAGGAGAATATCTCAACTATAAAGACTTCGAGTCGGGCGATGATGTAAGACGTATCGTATGGAAAGTATACGCAAAGAATAGGGAACTGGTAGTGCGTGTACCTGAGATGTACGAACCTTATGCTTCGCACTTATATTTTTATGCATCTTTCAGTAATGCTTTAAAAAAGCAATGGATGGGTGATGGTTATCAGAAGGAAATGCTCAATTACTACAAGAACAATGTATGGACGGTATACGATACATTGGCAAAGAAAGAATGGGCACTACGCTATATTCCCGACCAGGATTTTAATATCTCGGAGCAGCTATCGGATGATGAGAAAGCCGCCCGTATCATAAGCAACAGCACATGGAATGGCGGCAAACCTTTACAACAGTATTTTAATCCGCGTACTGGTACTGTATTATGCATATCATCACTCACAGATACAGAAGAACTACAAAACCTGCTAGATAATTGCGATGGTTCTACCGTGGTATATTTTGTGAAGCTCTCGGGCGTATTCCGGCAGTTTGCTGCGTGGACCTGGTTCAAGCGATTGATATTCCTGCCACCTAAAGACAGGCTGAACAGGTTGCGTGCCACATGGATCTTTTCGCCCACACGCATGCAGGTATTGAAGAAAGAAAAGGAGATAGAAGCTATGCTGAATAAGAGCAGCGTGAACACCGGCATACTGTAATCTGCATTATCAAATTATTACCAACATCGGTCGCGTTGCTGCCATCTAAATAATCGTTACTTTGTAGTGCTAATTGATTTTTATTACCATTAAAAACAGTGTGTATGTTAGACCAGTTAATGCAGATTGTAAGACAACACAGTCAGCAATCTATCGTAGAAAATCAGGATGTTCCAAACGAGCATAATGAAGGTGTGATACAAGAAGCAGGATCTTCTTTGTTTTCGAGCCTGCAGCAAATGATACAGAATGGCAAGTTAGAGCAAGTTACAGACCTGATAAAAGGTAATCACGACAGTGATACAGTCAACCAGCTATCAGAAGGCATGGCCGGCAATATCGCAAGCAAGTTTGGTATCAATGCAGCGTCTGCAAAGAACATTGCAGGAAGCTTGCTGCCCAAAATACTTAGCAGCCTTTCGAATGGTACAAGCAACAACAGCCTCGACCTGCAAAGTATGCTGGGCTCACTTACAAGTGGTGGAGGCATACAGAGTACCATCAACATATTGGGCAGTCAGTTGGGGCTGGATAAGGATAAAGATGGCGATGTAGATTTTAAAGATATAACCAGGTTATTTGGTCAATAACAATAAAGGCTGCAATATCTGCAGCCTTTACTTTTTCCACCTGATGGCATAGCACAGGTAAAAATTGAAATCGAATATGCTATTCTTGCCACCTTTACCATAGCCGGCTATATAAGGTGGTGGCAGTTCTTTAAATTGTTTACCATTCAGCAGAAACTTGCCGCGTATATTCCAGCCTGCAAACAGGCCTTTGGCCAGCTCTACCCTCACGCCACCATTTACCTCCATCCAGTGCGCTGTCATGCTCTTGCCCGGGATGCTGCCCATGGTATTACCCCACAGGTCGTTCTTGATAACATAAGTAGCATCACTGCGTTGTATGATACCCAAGCCATAACGCAGGCCTATAAAAGCCATATCCCAATCGTTAGGAAATAAACGTGCTAAAAGGCTTTTATTAAAACCTACTTTCCCAAATACATTTGTACTTCTGTAGTTGAGGTAAGTAGAATCCAGTTTACCACTACCCCATCCACCTTCTGCTACAAAATAGATATCTTTTTTGTGGTAATAATCTATCTCGATCTCATATGCCTGTCTTTCCTTGAACAAGGCATTTAGTATGGGTTTACTGATGTCGAAACTAAAACGCAACTGCTTTACACTATCTGTTATCACAGGTTTGTTTTCCTCTTCATCATCGTCTTGCGCATGAAGTGGAAATGCTATTCCAAGCAATAACAATATTAATATGCTAGTAAAATATCTTGGCATGTTCAATATTAGCAGCTCCGTTTATCTCTGCATTTTTCACTACTACAGAATCTATATTATAATTCGTCCACGCTACGTTCTTGATAGTATAGTGGTATATATAGCCACATGCGGTAGATATAAAAGTGAGTTTCTTGTCATACTCAAAAGTGATTGTATCGGTTCCCGCAATGGTAGAATCAGTACTTACCAACAGTTTTATTACTGTAGCCTGGGGCGATAGTTGGATAAAAAATTTATTCTTTTTAGCGCCACTGTCTGCTATTATGCCATTATCTACATATCTTAATATTCCTTTGGGCAAAAAAGAATCGACACCATTACTGCCCGTATCTGCTGGGCGATAAGTGCCCAAAAGCATATACACATTGCGTGGTTGCAGGCAGGGGTCCGCCACTCTATTGCATGCAGCTATTACTATCCCCAAAAATAAAAACAGGAGTATATACTTAAGCTTAGTCATTAAGGGTAGCCAGTATTTTATCTATTTCAGCCAATACCGAATCCAGTTGTTTCTTCACTACTTGTTTCTCACCATCATTTAACATAGCGGTGCCAATGCTTGCTGCCATCATATTCTCTTCCAGCAATGCCAGCTTGCCATTTAATGTTTCAATAGATTTCAGCTGTGTATTAACGGTCTCTTTCAGGCGCTTATTTTCCGCCTGAAGCTCCATGTATTTCTTCAGCAGTCTATCCAGTTTATCATTAAGTAGTGTTAACTCCTGCATTATTCGCGTATTTGAGCTTGCAGTTTGTTTTTATATGCGCCTATCAATTGCTGCATCAGTTGTTCTATCTCTGCATCTGTAAGTGTACGGTCCTGCACCTGGAAGGTGTAGCTCAATGCATACGATTTTTTACCGGCACCCAGCTTTTCGCTTTCGAATACATCAAACAGACCAAAGTTTTGCAAAGCATCTATTTTCAATTGCTCCGTTACCTGCTGCACCTCATGGTAAGATACATGTTTATCCAGTACAATGGCAAGGTCGCGATCCACAGCCGGAAACTTAGCTACCTCTGCATATTTTATCTTGTTGGCTGCATTGGCTTTTTGCCACACATCCCAGTTGATAACCGCATACAGCACATCTTGCTTTATTTCAAAAGTCTTCAGTTTTGCTGCATCTACATCTGCTAGGCGGCACAATACTTCATTCTTCCACATCCAAGCAGCACCTTGCTCATCATAGCTAATGCTAGCCTTGCTGATACCGCTTTGAAGTAAAAGACTTTGTACGATGCCCTTCAGGTAAAAGCTATCCGCTTTAACAGGTTTTTGGTTCCATGATTGGGTAGCTACATTGCCTGTTATATATATTGCCAACTGATGTGTTTCTTTATAGCCACCATTTTCAAGCTGGTATATTTTTCCAAACTCATAGAGTGCCAGATCATTGTTTTTCCGGTTGCAATTATACTGTATCACTTCCAATCCGCTTTCCAGCATCGAAGGGCGCAGCACATCCAACTCGCTGCTCAGGCTGTTCAGCATACGTACTAAGTCAGTACGTTCCGGGTAATATTTGCTGTTAACAATAGAATTGGTAACAATTTCACTGAAGCCTTTACCTGTAAGATGGTTGGCTACCTTCTCACGCAGTTGCCTGTCGTTCACCATTGGGCGTGTCAGCGATATATGCAGTCTTTCAGGTATCACTACCTGGTCAAGCCCATCTATACGTAGTATCTCTTCTACTATATCCGCAGGCTGTTTTACATCTGCTTTATTAGTGGGCACTTGCAACATTAGTGTAGTATCATTCTCACTTTCTATCACAAAGCCCAGTGCTGTTAGTATTTCTTTGATGGCTTCTTTATCATATTCTTTACCGCTCAAAGAACGGATGTAATCATAGTTTACATTAACCATTACGGGTTCCAGTGCCCTTGCCTGTACATCTGTAATGTCTGATGCTATAGTGCCACCTGCTATTTCTACTATCAGAGCAGCAGCACGTTTCAGTGCAGGTATCACATTGTTGATGTCAACACCTTTCTCAAAATGCGTAGCAGCATCTGTGCGCAACCCATGATGCATCGATGTTCTGCGTACATACATAGGGTCGAAATAAGCACTTTCCAAAAAGATGTTAGTAGTAATATCACTAACGCCACTGTTGAGTCCGCCGAATACGCCTGCTATACACATGCCATCGGTGCTGTCACATATCATCAGGTCGTTATCGTTCACCTTGCGTTCTTTCTCATCCAGCGATAAGAACACTGTTCCCTGCGGTAGAAACTGTACATTAACAGTACCACCTTTTATCTTATCTGCATCAAAGGCATGCAGCGGCTGACCATACTCATGCAGCACATAGTTGGTAATATCTACCACGTTATTGATGCTGCGCACACCTATGGTACGTAGTTTCTGTTGCAGCCATGCCGGTGATTCACTTACTTTCACACCTGCAATACCAATGCCACAATACCTGGCACAGGCCTCAGGCGCTTTTACGTGCACTTGTATATCCAGCGTAGTTTTACCCTTATCAGGCAATGTTATATCAGGCAGCTTTGATTGATAGGACACACCTTTATGGTGCGTCAGGTAGGCACATACATCTCGTGCCACACCTATATGGCTCATTGCATCGCTCCGATTGGGCGTAAGGCCTATGTGTATAGCATAATCCGGCTCAGGTACTTTAAAGTATTCAGCCGCAGGCATACCTACAGGCGCATCTGCCGGCAATATCAGGATGCCCGCATGGCTTTTGCCCAGGCCTATTTCATCCTCTGCACATATCATACCGGCACTCTCCTCACCCCGTATTTTTGCTTTTTTTATCAGGAAGGGCTCTCCTTCCGTTGGGTGAACAGTAGTGCCTACCGTAGCTACCACTACCTTTTGCCCGGCTGCTACATTGGGGGCACCACATACAATACCTAGCTCCAAACCATTGCCTACAGACACTTTAGTCACACTCAGTTTATCGGCATTCGGGTGTTTATGACAAGAAAGCACTTCCCCAATCACAAGCCCCTCAAGGCTTCCGGGTATGGCTTCCGATTTTTCAACTGCTTCTACTTCCAATCCTATGGAGGTCAATATTTTACTCAATTCAGCCACCGGCAATACTTCCGGCAGGTATTGCAGGAGCCACTGGTAAGATATGGTCATCTGTTTTTAATAAATTTTGTTGTAAAGATAGCCCAAGGCGCGCATGTTTATAGCAAATCGCATCGTTTTACCGAAATCCTTTTTAAAAAACTTTATTAACAGTTTTTTGTGGACACAATGTGTATTAAGGTGATTTAGGCTGTAAATTTGTGGATATAGTAAGGGAATAATGATAAGTATGTGAACAAGCGAGTGCGTAAGCTGTGAAATATGGCATAATAAATATTATTTCCGAAAATTTTTGCGCCCTCCTTTTTCGTTATACATTAGTCCTCCGCCCTAAATTTTAGCTCTCTCCAAGCATGCTTTTACATTACGAAAATGTTAAGCACGTATTACCGGAAGGTTAAAATAGCATGAACGGCACAGGACGCGGATTTAGAACAACAGAATTACAACAGAGATAAAAGACGACCCCTAAAATGGCAGTAAACATCAAAAAAGAGTTTGGAAACACCAGGAGCCGCAAGCCGGACATTACCAACCTGGTGTACGGTAAAGTACCACCACAAGCACCTGAACTGGAAGAAGCGGTCTTAGGCGCAGTGATGTTGGAAAAGGACAAATTGGCAGAAGTATTAGAGATTATTCAAAGTGAAGATTGTTTTTATGTAGACGCCCACCAAAAGATATATGCAGCCATCAGGCGCCTCTTCGATAAGGGTATGCCCGTGGATCTACTGACAGTAACGGAAGAACTGAGACGCAGCAATGAACTGGAGATAGTGGGGGGTGCTTATTTTCTTACCAGATTGACAATGAGCGTTGTATCTAGTGCCCACGTAGAGGCACATGCCCGTATTGTCATGGAAAAATTCATCCAAAGAGAGCTCATTCGTATTTCCGGCCAGGTAATAGGTGATGCATACGAGGATAGCACCGATGTATTTGACCTGCTGGACAAAGCGGAAAGCAACCTGTACGAGATTACCGATAAACACCTTCGTAAGAACTTTAAGAGCTTGAAGGAAGTATTGGTAAAAACCGTGCATGAAATTGAAGAGGCAAAAAATAAAAAAGATGACCTTACCGGTGTACCTTCTACCTTCGCACCGCTTGATAAGCTGACGAGTGGCTGGCAAAAAACAGACCTCATCATCCTGGCTGCCCGTCCGGCGGTGGGTAAAACGGCTTTTTGTCTTAACCTGGCTATGAATGCTGCCATGCACAGTCCTAAGCCATTCCCTGTAGCGTTCTTCTCGCTTGAAATGGGTGCTGGACAGCTTGTAAAAAGGATGCTGGCAGCCGTAACGGAAGTAAGCATGGAAGCCATTACGAAAGGGCGTATGCAAGAGCACGAGTTTGTACAGATGACCCAGCGTATGAACAAGCTGGCTGCAGCACCTATCTTCCTGGATGACCAGGCTGCCCTGAACATCTTTGAATTGCGCGCAAAGGCACGCAGGTTGAAACAAAAACATGACATTCAACTAATTATAATAGATTACCTGCAGCTGATGCAGGCCAGCGTAAATGGCGGTGGTAATCGTGAACAAGAGATATCCAAAATATCGCGCGACCTGAAAGCACTGGCAAAAGAGCTTGAAATACCTATTATCGCCCTTTCCCAGCTGAACCGTTCGGTTGAAAGCCGCAAAGAAAGTAAAGTACCACAACTGAGTGACCTTAGGGAATCGGGAGCCATCGAGCAGGATGCGGATATGGTTATGTTCCTGTACCGTCCTGAATATTATGGTATTAATAACGATGCTATGGGCCAACCTATTGAAGGTGAGACACATATACACATAGCCAAACACCGTAACGGTAGTACAGATACGGTTAAAGTTCGCTTCATAAAAGAATACCAGAAGTTTGTGGACCTTCCACCTGAAAACTTCGGAGGATTCGGTGGCGGCAACTTTGGTGGTGGAGGTGGTGGTTTTATGCCACCTACACCCGGAGATAATCCCGGTGCGGGCATCCGCGGCCGTGACAGGGACACCAGCGATTTTGGTGGCAGCAAAATGTTTATACCCAGCGGTTTCCAGACATTGCCATCCAAAGCCAATGATTTCAACTTTGATGATGATGCGCCTATGCCACCATCTCCATTACGTCAGCGTCCTATGGAAGATGACGATACTCCTTTTTAAGAAATACTCTTACTTGCTGATTCATACGAAAGCCACCTATTTAGGTTGGCTTTCTTTTTTGAGGATAAGGCAGCCTTGTATTGCCCCACGCCTTCCACCCTCGTCCGATAAACATATTTAAGCTCAGATAGTTGTAATTGTAACAATTAAAGGCATAGTTATTTAGCTATATGCGTAAACACTAAAAACAACAACCATATGAAACAATTCATTGCATTTCTGGCATTCCTTGCATTCAGCTTTACATACCTGCCGGTACAAGCCGGTGATGGTGATC
>JANLJF010000091.1 GCA_029255605.1 Azovibrio restrictus | reverse complement strand
AAGTAGATGCGATATGTGATGGCGAAGATGTACACATCATGGGTATCATGGAGCATATAGAGCCTGCGGGCATCCATAGCGGAGACAGCCACGCGCTGCTGCCCTGCTTCAACCTGGGGCCTATGATAGTGGATGAAATGGCGGATATCGCTAAGAAAATAGCACTGAAACTGAATGTACGCGGCCTTATCAACATACAGTTTGCCATAAAAGACGGTAAAGTATATGTGATAGAAGCCAACCCGCGCGCCAGCCGCACTACCCCATTCATAGCCAAAGCTTATGGTATACCTTACCTGAACATTGCTACCAAAGTGATGCTGGGCGAGGTGAAACTGAAAGACCTGAAGCTGGAAAAGAAACTGGACGGTTTTGCAGTGAAGGAGCCGATATTCAGCTTCAACAAATTCCCGAATGTAAATAAGGAGCTGGGCCCTGAAATGAAGAGCACCGGCGAAGCCATCCGCTTTATAAAAGACCTGCGTGACCCATGGTTCCGCCAGTTGTATAAAGAGCGCAGCATGCACCTGAGTAAATAACCGAAAGGTTGTTTATTTTGCGGCATTGCTAAACCGAAGACATGATAAAGCCTATATTTGTAACCGCTCTGTTTATCCTTTCATGTTTTTGTGTAGTAAACGGCCGTGAATACCTGGGCACTGATGGCAATCCCATCACTTTATTCTTATCGCTACTGGCAATGGCGGGCTGGTATATATATATACTGCGCCGCGAAGGTGCCACACCATCTTTATTACCTGCAAGATTACCTGCCGCTATAACAGGTGCACTGGTAGGTATGGCAGGGATAGGTATTACAGTTCCGTTTTTCGACAAGCTGTTTGAACAGTATAATAATCCCGGTGCATTATCTGATGTTATCACCCAACTGGATGTATTATATACCCGTTATGCATCCGGTGTATTCCCCTATTATCCGCTGGAAGAATATAGCTGGCACCCATACCCGGTATATATGCCGCTCAACTGGCTGCCACTGGCCCTTTCCCATTTGCTGAAGGTAGATAACCGCTGGGTGGGCATCCTGCTGATGCTGCTGGCCAACGGGCAATGGGGTGCTTTTGTATGGCGACATGCGGTAAACATCGCTATAAAAATAATAGCCATACTGCTACCTGTTGTGATGCTGCTGTTTTATACTAACTGGGCCGGCATGGATATATCCGTATCGCTGGAAACGATGATAGCGGCTTACTATATGGTATTGGCCATAGGGCTTGCCAGCAAAAATATATACCTGATAACAGCGGGGCTTATCCTGTGCCTGCTCTCCAGGTATACCATGATATTCTGGCTGCCATTGTTTGCCATTATTTACTGGCAAAATATACCCCGCAAGGCCAATATAGGCATGTGGGCCGCCGTAGCGCTGGCCTTCCTGGTGTTTTACATACTGCCTTTTTATATAAAAGACCCCTCTATACTGAAAGACGGTGTGGCTTATCACAACCATTGCGCCATAGAAGAATGGAAGGGCTATGGAGAAGAAAGAATATCGTACACTTTTGTACCCAGTGTCTATTTTGCTGCGCAGTTCAGGAACTGGCTGCCCGGTGCTGTGGAACAGCAGATATTTATAATGCGCGCCATACAAGGCTCACTGATGATATTGCTGAATATAGCCGGCCTGCTGTATTACCGTAAAAACAAAGCAAGAATGGACTATGCAAAATTCTGCTTAGTAATGCTGTTCCTGTTCCTCATTTTCTTCTATATGTTCTCGCCATTATTGTATAAATATTACCACATCGTTACATTATCTATGGCAGCAATCATAGGTGGCATGATACTGCTTTCCGGCAGCAAGGGACGTGTGGGACATTCAAAATAGTAGATGAACTGGAAACTGAAAACTTTTGACGAGCTGACCAACCACGAGCTGTATGCATTGCTAAAACTGCGCAGCCTGGTATTTGTGGTAGAACAGAACTGCGTGTTTCAGGATATGGATGATAAAGACCAGCAAAGCCTGCACCTGCTGGGTTTTGAAGATGGCATACTGGCCGCATATAGCAGGCTGCTACCGGCAGGCTTATCCTATACCGAAGCCTCGATAGGGCGCGTGGTGACAGACCCTGCCTTTCGCAGGAAAGGAGCGGGTAAAGAACTGATGCAGGCATCGATAGACAAACTGGAAGAAGTATTTGGCAAGCAACCGATACGTATAGGCGCTCAATTGTATTTAGAAGCTTTTTATACTTCATTTGGTTTCCATACAAATAGCACCGTATATATAGAGGACGGAATACCACATATTGAAATGTTACGATTGTAAATATGCTCTTAATTCTTTGATTATCAATAGCCATCGCCTATACCTTTGCGGCGCTTCAAAAATAAGCGTATGAAAAAACAATGGTTATTTGGTGCAGGTATGATGCTGGTGAGCATACATGCCATAGCACAACAAGGCAACCCGATGGATTCTATCATCATCCGTGAGAACCGGATACAGGCACCCTACGGACGCCAGAACAGGAACATACAGGTGCTGGACAGCAAACAGATAGCAGCACTGCCTGTAAAATCGACCAATGAATTACTATCGTATGTGGCAGGTGTGGACCTGCGCCAGCGTGGCCCTAACGGCACGCAAGCCGACATCAGTATAGACGGCAGCACCTTTGACCAGGTACTGATACTGGTGAACGGTGTAAAAATGAGCGACCCGCAAACGGGGCACCACACACTGAACCTGCCCATACCACTCACGAGCATCGACCAAATAGAAGTGCTGCGCGGGCCCGCAGCCATGGTATATGGCGTAAATGCACTGACAGGTGCCGTGAACATTGTGACCCGTATACCGGAGCAAAACACCGTGAGCGCACAGGTATATGCCGGCAGCAGCTTTAAAACAGACACCGCAACAGGCGACAGTTACTATGGCTGGGGAGCACAGGCTACCGCCAGCATAGCAGGCAAGAACCAGGGGCATATGCTATCTGTAAGTCACGACGAGGGTACGGGCTACCGCTACAATACAGCTTACAACGCCTACCGCCTGTATTACCAAAACCAGATAAAGCTGAACGACAAAAACAAACTGGAAGCAATGGGTGGCTACATCCGCAACGACTTTGGTGGTAACGGGTATTACAGTGCACCAGCCGATGCCAACTCTACCGAGAAAGTAGAAACGGCGCTGGGCAGCATTGCCTACACCTTTACCCCGAACGATAAAGTGATGATACGCCCGCGGGTAAGTTATCGTTACAATAACGATGACTACATCTTTATAAAGCAAAGGCCCGAAGTGTATCATAACATGCACGAAACCTATGTGATGACGGGCGAGGTGCAGAGCACGATAAAAGTGGGCAAAGGCATTATAGGTGCGGGTGTGGAATATCGCAACGACCGCATCAACAGCTACAGGCTGGGTGCCCGTGACCGTAGCAACCTGGGCGTATATGCAGAATACAAGCATTACTTTAACGACAAGCTGAATGCCGGTGCAGGTGTATATGGCAACTACAATACCGATTACGACTTTCAGCTATTTCCCGGCGTGGACGTAGGCTACCGCTTTATGCCGAAATGGAAAGCCTTTGCCAATGCTACCATGGGTCAGCGCCTGCCAACGTATACCGACCTGTACTACATAGGCCCTACCAACGTGGGTAATGCCGCCCTGAAGCCGGAGCATGCCAAGTATGCAGAAGGTGGGGTGCAATATAATACCCGCTACCTGTGGGCACAGGCCAGCTATTTCTACCGCAATACAACTGACTTTATAGACTGGGTACGCGCTACCAATACATCGCCCTGGCAGCCGCAAAACTACCAGCAGGTAAATGTGCAGGGTGCTACGCTGACCGCTACTTATAAACTGAGTGAGCATATAGGTATGAGCGATGCACACCACATAGTGCTGAATGCCAACTATACCTACCTGAGCCCTGAAATAAACACGCCGGCCAATGATATATCAAAATATGCTATTGAAGCACTGCGCCACCAGGCTACGGCATCGGTACGCACTACATGGTGGGGTAAGCTGCAGGTTAATGCTAATATGCGCTACCTGTACCGCATCAATGCCAACGACTATACCCTGCTGGATGCACGCGTAGGCTATACCTGGAAACAGTGGAATGTATATGCCGATGTAAACAATATACTGGATACCCAGTATAAAGAAATAGGCACCGTGCCTATGCCGGGCAGGTGGTTTACACTGGGTGTGAGGTTTGATACTACGTGGTAGCCCCTCCTTTCCTACCTTTCTTAGCGGCTTCCAATACTGTAGCCGCTCATATTAAACTTAGTCCGTGCGTAGTTTTATCGGTATTCTTACATAAACACGCACGGACTTGTTATTTTGCATGCCCGGAACCCAATCGGGCATGCTTTTAACTATACGGACAGCTTCTGCATTGGCTGGTTCATGAGATGAAGGATTAGTAATGTATACGCTACCAACCTTTCCGTGTTCATTTATCACACACTTGAGGATTATGGGGGTTACTTTGTCATAGCTTGCTGGCCTGAATTCAGGGCGTATTTCATTTGTGATAAATGCCTCCATATCACCTTTAAATTCAGGCATATGTTCTACATATGAAAATATCACAGTATCGCCTGTTGACCTTACCTGCCCTGAAGAAATTGCCACTATGCTGATTTGCATTAGAATAAACAGCAGACATGCTTTCTTATTTGTAAAAGCCATAATTTTTCCTTTACCCAATAACTATTATATCATTAATGTGAAATAAAGACGCTAAAACCTATGCTTTTCACACACGCTATCTAACAAACCCTATTGGGCCAGGGTAATAATCGGGTGTGATTAATGCCTACATTTGTAAAAATTCAACCGGGATATGAAATATATAACCTTAGCAGCACTGGCAGCCATGGTAGCTTTCACTGCCTGCAACAACAACAGCAGCAACACAGAAGAAAGTGCCGCTACTGAAACACAACAACCTGTGGAAGCAGCTGCAACACCTAAAGGGCCGATAGACCCGGTGTGCGAAATGGAAAAAGAAGACACCTGGACAGAATACACGGTGAATGGTACGGATACCGTATGGTTTTGCAGTGAAACCTGCAAAACGGCCTATACCGGCAACCCACAGAAATACCAGAACAAAGTAAAAGGATAAGCCATGCTGAAGTATTTCATTTTAGTGAACGTAGCAGCCATAGGCACTCTCATCTGGACATCGATAGACATGTTCCGGAATATGAGAAGGATAACAAGGTAATAGACCGTATAATAACAGGGGGCTGTAATAGCCCCCTTATTTTTTGTGCTATCGGTGGCACAGTCATTTCCATTACCTTTGATGCCGTTTAAAACAACTACATGATCAAGAAAAGTCCGAAGGATACTTATAATATAATGTCGGAACTGGTGCTGCCCAATGATACCAACACACTGGGCAACCTGATGGGTGGCCGCCTGATGCACTGGATGGATATAGCCGCCGCCATAGCTGCACAAAAACATTGCAACTGCCCGGTAGTAACCGCATCGGTAGACAATGTATCCTTCAACAACCCCATAAAACTGGGCAATGTGCTGACCATAGAAGCCAAGCTGACCCGCTCTTTCAATACATCGATGGAAGTGTACCTGAAAGTATGGGGCGAAGACCTGTGGGCGCAATATAAATACCTGACCAACGAGGCTTACCTGACCTTTGTAGCGCTGGACCCGCATGGCAAACCACGCAAAGTACCCGAACTGGTACCCGAAACGGAAGAAGAGATAAAAATGTATGAAGGCGCGCTGCGCCGCAGGCAGATACGCCTGATACTGGGCGGCAAAATGAAACCCGAAGAAGCGGGCGAACTGCGTGCATTGTTCATTAAAGATTAAAAAGAAGATATGATGATGACAGATAGGAAGACACCGCCGGCTATAAAAGATGCCGTGTCGTTTGACTATATATTACCTGCCATACACGAACAACAACTAAGCAATGGCATACCCTTATACTGGCTGAATGCCGGCGTGCAGGATGTGGTAGAGATAAGCTGGGTATTCCCCGCCGGGCTGTGGCAGGAGCCGAAGCAAGGCGTAGCGCAGGCTACAGCAGGATTGCTGAAGAACGGCACATCGAAACGTACGGCGCACGAGATACATGAAGCACTGGAGTTTTACGGCGCCAGCCTGAAGGTGGGCCCGGGTAACGACTTCAGCACGCTAACCCTGCACACACTGACCAAGCACCTGGAGCAACTGCTGCCGATAGTGTACGAGATACTGACGGATGCCATCTTCCCGCAACAGGAACTGGATATACACCGGCAGAATGCCATCCAGCGCCTGATGGTACACCTGCGCCAGTGCGACTTTGTAGCCAACCAGCAGATAGATGCGGCCCTGTTCGGCCCTGAGCATCCATACGGGCGCTACACGCAAAAGGAAAAGATAGAAGCCATTACCCGCGAAGACCTGCTGGATTTTTACAAGAAGCAGTATGACCTGGCGGGCGTGAAGATATTTATGGGTGGTAAGGTAGGCAGCAAAGAAGTGGGCCTGCTGGAAAACATATTCGGCAAGGACAGATTGGTACAAACGCCGGCCGTGCAGACGGTATTTGCTTTAGAACCAGCTACCGAAAAGAAGCTGCATATTATAAATGACCCGAACGGTGTGCAGGGTGCGATACGTATAGGCCGTTTGTTTCCCAACCGCCACCACGAAGACTTTATACCGATGGTAGTGCTGAACACCTTGTTTGGCGGCTATTTCGGGTCGAGGCTGATGAGTAATATACGTGAAGAAAAAGGTTATACTTATGGTATCTATAGTTCGCTATCATCCTACCTGAATGGTGGCGAGATGAGTATACACACCGAAGTAGGCCGCGATGTAGTAGAGCCTGCCATTAAAGAGATATACTACGAGATGGAGCAACTGTGCAACGAGCCTGCCGATGAAGAAGAACTACTGCTGGTGAAGAACTACCTGCTGGGCAACCTGCTAGGCGACCTGGACGGCCCCTTCTCTATACTGCAACGCTGGCGTACGCTGATACTGAACGGTATGACCATCGAGCATTTTAACCGCAACATACGCATCTACAAAACGATAACGGCGAAAGAACTGCAAACACTGGCACAACGTTATTATACACTACCCGATTTTCACGAGATCGTGGTGATATAAGAAGCATAACATTTAAATAAAAAGGGATGGCTGTTACGGCCATCCCTTTATTTTATTTACCAAAGCGTTCGTAGCAGGCTTTTGAAAGTGCCTCGCGATGATCGGGATGGGCAATGGAAGTGAGCAAACGCGCACGCTGCTCCATGTTTTTTCCATACAGGTTTACAACGCCATATTCTGTAACCACATAATGCACATGGCCACGCGTAGTAACCACACCCGCACCGGGATTGAGCATGGGTACGATACGTGATATGCCTTTTGCCGTAACGGAAGGTAGTGCAATAATAGGCTTACCCCCTTCTGATAAAGACGCACCACGCATGAAATCCATTTGTCCGCCGATGCCGGAAAACTGGTAGCTACCAATAGAGTCGGCGCACACCTGCCCGGTAATATCTATCTCAATAGCGCTATTGATGGCTGTAACCTTAGGGTTACGGCGGATGATAGAAGTATCATTCACAAAAGACACATCCATAAATGCAACCGAAGGGTTATCGTGCACAAAATCGTACACCTTCTTAGTACCCAGCACAAAAGTGGTAACCGTTTTGCCGGGGCGCACTTTTTTGTATTCATTGGTGATAACACCTTTTTCTATCAGCGGCACCACACCATCGGAAAACATTTCGGTGTGGATGCCTAAGCCCTTGTGATTGGTAAGTGAACGCAGTACTGCATCCGGTATGCCACCGATACCCATTTGCAAGGTAGCACCATCTTCCACCAGCCCCGCTATATGCTCACCTATTTTTTGTACAGCTATATCTGCCCCATCACTATAGTTTACCTGGGGTAATTGCATTTCGTGGTACACAAATTCGTTGATAGCCGATATATGTATATGCCCATCGCCATGCGTGCGTGGCATTAACGGATTGACATGGGCTATCACGATGCGGGCATTGCGGGCGGCAGATAATGCCGCATCTATGGAAGTACCCAATGTGCAGTAACCATGTGCATCGGGCGGCGATACCTGTATGATGGCCACATCTATAGGCAGGATATTATTCTCGAACAAGCGCGGTATTTCGCTGAGAAAGATGGGGATATAATCGCCATAGGGGCTATTGACCCATTCGCGCACGTTGGCAGAAACGAAGAGTGAATTGAGATAAAAACTTTTTTTGATAGCATCCGTTTTCCAGTTGATATCGCCGAAGGTACTGATGGCCACCAGTTCTACATTTTCGATTTCGCCTGCCCTTTGCAGCAGCGCCTCGATAAGTGGTGTGGGTGTGGCTGCACTGCCATGTATGAAAACCCTGTGGCCGCTTTGCACGTGCTTTACGGCTTCGGCCGCGGTAATGTACCTATTGTTCATAACGTAAAAATAAGGCGTTGGTGTATAGTGCGTATTGAGTAGCGTTATAGAAAATGGTGATAACAGTCACCGCGATACCAAAGGATATTTGCAGAAGATTAACAGGTGCATGTAAATCCGCTGTAATGAACCATTCGTTTATAAATGCGTTAACTTAAAGGATTATTGACCATGCGGATATTTAATGCCATATGTTTAAGCGTGTTGCTGCTTTTCAGCCAGTGCAGCAATGCCCAAAAGAAAGAGACTATGAATGAAGGACATAAAAACAACCCGTATTATTCGCGTACCGACACGGCGAAGCTGAATGTAAGCAATGAAGAATGGAAAAAGCTGCTGCCGAAGGAGGTGTATGAAGTAGGCCGCAATGCCGAAACGGAATATGCCTTTACAGGTAAGTACTGGAACACATCGGCCAAAGGCATGTATTACTGCGCCGTATGTGGCAACCCGCTGTTCCGTTCGGATGCGAAATTTGCGAGCAGCTGCGGCTGGCCCAGCTTTTATGAGCCGATACGCGAAAACAGTGTGGTGTATAAGCCCGACCATAGCCATGGTATGGACCGCATAGAGGTAACCTGCGGGCGTTGCGATTCGCACCTGGGGCATATATTTGATGACGGCCCGCCACCTACGTATAAGCGTTTTTGTATGAACTCTGTGGTGCTGGAATTTGAGCCGGATAGCGAGTAATGAGAATGTGGTCTTTGCTGGGACCACATTTTTTTTTCGCAGCGAGTGGTTTTTCTTTTTTGCTTCTCCAAAAAAGAAACAAAAAAAGAGCCCGACAATCAATCACAGGGTGATTGTCGGTGGCTGTCGATGAGGCTTGGTTACTACTGTTGTGCCAAGCTTTCGTTCCCTGATGAGGTTAACTAGTTTTTTATATTATTCTGGCGTTTCTATAATTTCGAAGCATGACGAAGAAGGAGCGTTACGCTTTTGTTATAGATTATTTTCAGAAGCACATGCCGGAGGCAGAAACGGAGTTGCATTATGAAAACCCGTATCAATTGCTAGTAGCTGTTATCCTTTCTGCACAGTGTACGGACAAGCGTGTGAACATAGTAACGCCTGAAGTGTTTAAGAAATTCCCTACGGCTGAAACGTTGGCGAAGGCTGAATTTGAAGATATAGAACCGCTGATACGCAGCATCAGTTTTGCTAATAATAAAAGCCGCCACCTGTTGGGCATGGCTAAAATGCTGGTGAATGACTATGGTGGTGAAGTGCCCGATACGGTAGAAGAGCTGGTGAAGCTGCCAGGTGTGGGCAGGAAAACGGCCAACGTCATCACCTCTGTAATATATGAGCAGCCGAATATGGCGGTGGATACGCACGTGTTTCGCGTGAGTGCGCGCATAGGGCTTACCATTAATGCCAAAAATGTATTGCAGGCAGAAAAACAGCTGATAGCCAACATACCGGAAGCGCTGGTGCACATAGCTCACCACTGGCTGATACTGCATGGCCGCTATATATGCGTAGCCCGCAGGCCAAAGTGCGAACGCTGCGGGCTAACGAGTGTCTGTAAATATTACCAGAGTGATATGAAATATATCGTAGAGAAGCCTTAGTGCCCTGCGGGGAGTGTGGCAGGTGTTACTGGTTCGGGTACTTCCTTCCAGGTGGGTTTAAAGTCTTTCATATAGTCTTCAAACTTCACCGTTTTGTAAATATCATCGCCTACATATTTCATGAACATTTCCATTTGTTCTACCGGCTTGTAGCCGCCTATGGGTGTGGGGTTCTCGAAACCCTCAGTCATCATGATGCTGGTGGGATATGACAGTTGCCCCTGGGTGAGCTGAACAGCTAACGCATTGGCACGATACTCGGGCATAAAGCCCCATTTCTTACCGGTGAAAGAAAAGCTATCCTGTCGTTCTGCATCAAACTTAATGGAGTAGAATTTTTCATTGAGGTACTTTACTACTTCAGGATGCGCGAGTACTTTTTTATCCAGCACCTTGCACCAGCCGCACCAACCGGTATAGATGTCTATCCATACTTTGCGGGGTTGCTTTTGCATACGTTTTTCAGCCTCTTCAAAGCTGATCCATTCCACCTCTTTTTTAGTATTGGTTGCAGTAGTTTTATTTGCCTCCCTGTCATCGGCGCGTGCCATGGTTGCAAGACTGATAAAAGCTACTGCAAGGAGTAGCGCAGGTTTCATTTTCCTCCTGTTTTTACGTAAGCTAATTTACGATTAATTACGTGTAGCTTTGTTAATATCTTGTGATAATATAAAGAGCAACGGATGAAAATAGCAGTAGCGGTAACAGGTGCAAGCGGATCGGTATATGCCAAAGTATTGCTGGAAACATTGCAGCAACTGGGCGAACAAGTGACAGAAGTGGGGCTGGTATGGAGCGCTAATGCCCATACCGTGTGGCAGCATGAGCTGAACAATACACTGTATGAAACCTACTCCTTTAAGGTGTGGGATAAAAATGATTTTATGGCACCGTTTGCATCGGGCAGTGCGGGGTACGATGCACTGATCATATGCCCGTGCAGCATGGGTACAGTAGGGCGCATAGCGGGTGGCATCAGCAATGACCTGATAACCCGTGCAGCCGATGTGATGCTGAAAGAACGTAAGAAGCTGATATGCGTGGTAAGGGAAACACCTTACAACCTGGTGCACCTGCGCAATATGACAGCCGTGACAGAAGCGGGTGGCATCATCTGCCCCGCCACACCATCCTTCTACAGCAAACCGCAAACAATAGAAGAAGCAGCCTATACGGTGATACACCGTGTGCTGCAACTGGCAGGGCTGCAGGCAAGCGGCTATAAATGGGGGAGTTAGTTGGTTGAATAGTTGATTAGTTATTTGTTGATGTTAAGTAATTATAGATAAAATGGAATATTGGAAATCGTTGGAAAGGCTGCGGGTGATAATGGATGAGCTACGCGAGAACTGTCCGTGGGATAAGAAGCAAACCATACAAACCCTGCGTAAACAAACCATAGAAGAAACTTACGAACTTGCAGATGCCATTGCCGATGAAGATTGGAAAGGCATAAAAGAAGAGCTGGGCGACCTGTTGTTGCATATTGTTTTCTACAGCCGTATAGGTAAAGAACAAAACCAGTTTAACCTGGAAGATGTGATAGAAACCGTATGCAATAAACTGGTGGCGCGCCACCCGCATATATACGGCAGTGTGAAGGTAGCAGATGAAGAAGAGGTAAAGCAGAACTGGGAACAGATAAAAATGAAGGAAGGCAAGAAATCGGTATTGAGTGGTGTGCCTCCATCATTGCCTGCCATTATAAAAGCCTTGCGCCTGCAGGAGAAAACCAAGCAAGTGGGTTTTGAGTGGGACGACATAGGGCAGGTGAAAGAAAAAGTGGATGAAGAAATAGGAGAACTATATGAAGCCGTAGATGCCGGGAAACCGGATAAGATAGAAGAAGAATTTGGCGATGTACTGTTTGCCCTGGTGAACTATGCACGCTATGCTAATATTGACCCGGAACTGGCATTGGAAAAAACGAATAAGAAATTCATCCGCAGGTTTCAGCATATAGAAGCCAAAGCAAAGGAGATAGGAAAGGACCTGCACGATATGACCCTTGCTGAAATGGATGCATTGTGGAACCAGGCAAAAGAACAGGAATCGTAATATAGGTGTTTCGCCAATATCCATATAAAGGTTGGTTGCTGCTCAGCATTATACTATGGTGCTCGGCGGCTTTTCGCTTTTATACCCACGATAGAAACATGGCCCCGGCACAGATGGCTGCGGCTATAGAGAAAGACCTGCAAAACAAGCAGAAAGGCTTTGGGAGGTTGCTATCAGATAAAGAACTGGTGCAGCGCATCTTCGCAGAGAAGCTGACCAATAATGATATTAAGCAGCTAACAGCGTTACCCTATCATGTATATGCCTACCGATACGGTACACTCATTTTCTGGAACAACAACAAGACACTGGAGAGCTGCAATAACGGTTCTTACACCACCAAAAGCCAGGTACTCTTCAATGAGCGCGGGGTGTATATAAAACAGTGCATCCTGCCGGATGGGAAAGACAAAAACATGATGCTGACCGTGCTCTTTCCGGTTGTAAAGAATTTTCCATTCGAGAATAAATACCTGGTATCGCATTTTGAAGCGGGGAACCATATACCGATGAGTACGCGGATACTATCCAACCCCGTGAAAGGCGGCTATGCCGTAAAAGATGTGAGCGGTGCAGATGTTTTTTACCTGAAATTCAACAGTGCCGACCTATCTGTATGGATGCCCGATACCCCGATGCTGGGGTTGATGCTGGCAGCTATGCTCAGTTCCATAATATGGTTGCAACTCATCAGCATTGGGTTATCGCGCAGGCGGTCGCATATACTGGGCCTCGCTATGACCATAGCCATAGTAGTGGGGCTCCGTTTGCTTTCATATACAACGGGCCTGCCCTTCAACCTGGAAAGCATGCCGGTATTTGATTCGCGGCTGTATGCCAGCAGCGCGTTCTTAAAATCATTGGGTGATCTGCTATTGAATGCCTTATGCCTATTGTGGATCATCGCCTTCCTGCTGGGTAATATTCCCTTCACTAAACCGATATATGACAAGCTGCCCAAGTGGCTGCGTAATGTACTGGCTGTGGGTATTAGTATTGCAATACTCATTTGTTCGTTCGGGTTCATCAATGTTATCAGCAGTTTGGTGCTGGATTCCAACATCTCTTTTGATGTTATTCATTTCTACACCATCAACAAGTACACCATCTATGGATTATTTACCATAGGCATCATCACGCTAAGCTGCTGCCTGGTAATATACCTGCTGAATACACAACTGAGCGCGCTGGTACCGCAGCGGTGGATGAAGTATGCACTACTGGTGATAGTAGGCATTATACTGATAACGCTAAGCGATACGAGCCGTACGGGCAACCTTTCTTATTACCTGCTGCTATGGCTGGTGGTATTTATAATGCTGCTGGATGTGAAGCGACTGGCCTATACCAATGATATACTGGCACCGCATATGCTGTTCTGGGCATTTTTTGTATGTGCTTTTTGTACCGCCATCCTGCAATACTTCAACAATATAAAAGAGCGTAACATACGCGAACGCTTTGCAGAAGAAATCATACAGCAGCGCGATTACCTGATGGAAGATGTGTCGTTCCGGAATGTATCGCAAAGCATCAGCGGGGACAGGGCTATTAAAAGCTTTATGCAGGCGCCGGATAAAGACAGCAGGCGCAGCATTAATGAACGTTTTGAAGTGCTGTACCTGGGCGGGCAGCTGAATAAATACCAGTCGCGCATATACCTGTTTGATGCCGCAGGCAGAAGCTTGTATAACGGTGACACATCGAGTTACCTGGCACTTGTAAAGCAAATGCGTTCGGCCATACCAACATCCGACAGTACACTTTACTATAAAGAATATGCGCAGGACGGGCACTATTACCTGGCACAGATACCCGTGTACAGGGATAATGACAATACCCATAAGATAGGGTATGTATTCATAGACCTTGCCGTAAAAGAATCGACCGGGGAAACGGTGTACCCGGAGCTATTGCAACCGGGCAATGTACGGGGTAGCCAGAACACGGCCGAATATTCATATGCCATCTATGCCAATAAAAAGCTGCTGACACAAACCAATGATTATGCCTTCCCCATATTCATCAATAAAAACCAGCCGAAGCAGTATACTTATTATGATGTAGACGGCGCATCGCAACTGTGGTATCGATACGATAAATCGAAAACAGTGGTGGTGGTGCATATACAACACACCTGGCTGGAATCTATAACGCTGTTCTCTTATCTTTTCGGCATACAAGTGGTGGTGGTGATACTCATCCTATTGTACAGGTCTACACTATCCTACCTGGCAAAGCCGAAGCACCGCGGGCGCATTGTAGGCTTTACCCTACGCAGGCGCATACACTTTTCGATGCTGGGGATCGTATTAGTCTCCTTCCTTATCATAGGCATGGTGACCATTGTGTATTTTACCGTACAGTATGAGCAGAACACACGCAAGAAGCTACTGGTGGTGATGCAAGTGGCCGAACGTTCTGTAATGCAATATCTGAACCGGCAGAATGCTTTTTCTACAGCCATAGCTTTTAACAAGGCTACCAATACGGCCGACTTCAAATATTACATTACCAACCTGGCCAATGCACAGAAGATAGACATCAATGTCTTCAATGCCAGTGGTATACTGAACGTAACCTCGCAGGATAATATTTACGACAGGGCATTGCTGGCGCGTATTATGCGGCAGGATGCATACTACGAGCTATCGGTAAAGAATACATCGCTGCTGATGCAGGAAGAAACGATAGGCCGGCTGAACTACTTATCGTGCTACATACCCATACGCGATGAAGCCGGTAATGCGCTGGGCTACATCAATGTACCTTACTTTTCATCGCAGAAAGAACTGAGCTACCAGATATCGAACATCCTGGTGGCACTGATAAACCTGTATGCTTTTATCTTCCTGTTATCGGGGCTGATAACCGTACTGATAACACGCTGGATAACACGCAGTTTCAACGTAGTAATAGAACGCTTTGAAAAACTGAGCCTGACATCGAACGAGCCGATAGAATGGCCCTATGATGACGAGATAGGGCTGCTGGTGCAGGAGTATAACAAGATGGTGAAGAAAGTGGAAGAGAATGCCATTATGCTGGCGCAAAGCGAGCGCGAAGGTGCATGGCGTGAAATGGCCAAGCAGGTGGCGCATGAAATAAAGAACCCGCTGACACCGATGAAGCTGAACATTCAATACCTGCAGCAGGCATTGAAAAGCAACTATCCAAACCTGAGGGAACTCACCATAAAAGTATCGGACTCACTGATAGAGCAGATAGATAACCTGTCATACATCGCATCGGAATTCTCCAACTTTGCGAAGATGCCGGAAGCACGGCCGGAAAACATAGATGTAAACGAGCTGGTAGCAGCCGCTACAGAACTATACCTGAACGACGAAAATGTGAAAGTAGAAGTAAGCAGGTTGCCTGAGCCGATGGTGATAAATGCAGACCGCAACCAATTGCTGCGTGTGTATACTAACCTGCTGCAGAATGCCGTGCAGGCAATACCTGAAGGCGTGGCAGGACGCATTACCGTAAGCATTACCAAAGAACATAAGAGTGTGATCGTAGCCTTTGCTGATAATGGCTCAGGTATAGATGAAGATGTGATAGATAAAATATTCCAGCCTTACTTTACAACCAAGACATCGGGTACGGGCCTGGGCCTAGCTATGACCAAGAAGATCATAGAGTTCTGGAAAGGACAGATATGGTTTGAAACAATGAAAGGAAAAGGAACGACCTTCTTTATAAAGATGCCGCTGGTATAGCTACCATACCTGCACTTCACGTTCTAGCACAATGCCGAATTTATCTGCTACCGACTGCAATATATCGCCTGATAGTTGCCATACTTCGCTGCCTATGGCATGGCCATAGTTTACCAATACCAATGCCTGCTTTTCATGCACGCCGGTATCACCACGGCGGTAGCCTTTCCAGCCGCACTGCTCTATGAGCCACCCTGCAGGTACTTTTACGGTTTGGGCATCTACAGGGTAAGATGGTATGTTGGGGTGCTGTTGCTTCAGATTATTGAACTGTACAATAGGTATAGTAGGATTCTTAAAGAAACTGCCTGCATTGCCTATCTGTTTAGGGTCGGGCAGCTTGCTGGTGCGGATGGCAATCACTGCATCGGCTACGGCTTTTATGGATAGCTCCGTAACGCCCATCTTTTGCAATTCCTGCTCTATGGCGCCGTAAGTGGTATTGAACGAAGGCTTTTTATTGAGCTTGAATGTTACCGAAGTAATAAATACTTTATCCTTCAACTGATGCTTAAAGATGCTATCGCGGTAGCCGAAGGTGCATTCAAAATTGGAATAGGTATAAAAGCATTTGTCTTCCCAATGCCATGCCGTTACGCTTTCAATGGTTTCTTTGGCTTCTACTCCATAAGCCCCTATGTTTTGTATAGGTGCAGCACCTACTGTGCCGGGTATCAATGCCAGGTTTTCTATACCGGCCCAGTCATTAGCAATGGCATACATCACAAAGCTGTGCCATACCTCGCCCGCATTTACCGTAAGCCATACATGCTCATCGTCTTCCCTTTCCTTACGGATGCCTTTGATGCTATTGTATATCACTGCACCCGTTACCGGCTGTGTCAGCAATACATTGCTGCCGCCACCCAATACCCGTCTGTACATATCAGCAGTAGCATCTGTAACGGCAGGCAGTATATCTACCGCCGACACTTCGATGAAATGCGCAGCAGGTGTATCGATACCAAAAGTATTGTAAGGCTTGAGCGAAACGTTTTGTAGCAATTGCATGGGTGACAAAGATAAACCGAAGTGCAGGAATTACTTAGTTGCAAATTTTTCACCACGGAATCGGATACCGAGGCCGGGCGCGCCGCTTATATGTATCGTACCGCTATCATAGCGCAAACCATCCGCCACATCTTCCTTCAGCAGCAGCGGACCATCGGCATCCAGCGCATCTACCACAGGTGCTATATGTGCCAGTGCGGCAGAGCCTATCGTGCTTTCATTCATGGTGCCCAGCATTACCTTCAATCCGCGTTTGCGGGCATCCTGTATCATACGCAGGGCGGGTGTGATGCCGCCGCATTTGGTCAGCTTTATATTGATGCCATGAAAACCATCTGCACAAAGGGCTACATCTTCCTCTTCCACGCAGCTTTCATCGGCAAAGAGCGGTATGGGGCTCATAGCTTTCAGTTCTTTCATCGATTCCCATTCCGTTTTAGGTAGCGGTTGTTCTATCATATCTACCCCTAAAGATTGAAGTTCGGGAAGCAATGTCTTTATATCATCGAACGACAAGCTTTCATTGGCATCTATACGGAAGGGTGCAGAAGTATGCTGCCTTAAAGCACGCAACAAGTCAATATCTGCCGCCTTTGTGAATTTTACTTTATATATGGGTGATGGATGCGCTCTCATCTTTTCTATCATCACATCGGCCACATCGCAGCCCAAAGTATAATCGCTGATGGGTGGGTGCCAGTTGATACCTAAAATGCGATACAGCGGCATACGGCGCATTTGCGCGAATAAATCCCACCCTGCCATGTCAAGCGCTGCTATCAGAAAGTTTTGTCCCGGTATCAGATGGTGCAGGAAATGCCAGAACCGCTGCGGATCGGTAAGGGCATAGCGTTCTATCATATTCTTTTTTTCCTGCAGGGTAGCTATCATATCGGGCACCGAAACATTATAATAGTGGATAGCCGGTGCCTCGCCATGCCCGCGTAGCTGCCCTAAACCTAAAGAAACCACTAAAGTAGGCTGGTGTGTCTTGGTGCCCTTAGATATGGTAAACGGATATTCAAAAGCCAGGTCGAACGGATAATAACGCAGGTGCAACATTCGTTAAAATTGCGATTAATTTTGCGATTGCGAAAACGACACTCATGCCAAAGATTCCGAACTGGGTTTTTATACTGCTGGCCATATTGCACCTGTCTGCTTTCAGGGTAGATATGATGGATATTGATGCTACACAATATGCTGAAATAAGCCGCGAGATGGCCGAAAACGGCAGCTACCTGCAACTGTACGACCGCGGGCACGACTACTTAGATAAGCCCCCCTTTCTGTTTTGGGTAACGGCATTGAGCATCAAAGCATTTGGCGTCAACAATTTCGCTTATAAGTTTCCATCCGTGCTGTTTGCCCTTTGGGCTTTATATGCCGTGTACCGCCTTGCAAGGCTGCTGTATGATGATAAGACCGCGCGCATGGCTGCGCTGATATTAGGCACCTGCCAGGGTATGTTCCTGATGACGAACGATGTGCGTACGGATACGATACTGATGAGCTGCGTGATCACATCGCTGTGGATGATAAAGGAATGTGATATAAAAAGACGGTGGTATTATGTGCTGGGCGGCACGGCGGCCATAGCTGCGGGTATGATGACCAAAGGGCCGATAGCATTGCTGGTACCCGTGTTTTGCTTCGGCAGCGACTGGGTGCTGAAACGCGAATGGAAAAAGATATTCAACCCCTACCACCTGGTAGATGTATTACTGATAGCACTGTTCCTGGTACCGATGAGCATCGGGCTGTACCAGCAGTTTGATATGCACCCTGAAAAAAGCGTGAACGGGCTGACAGGCGTCAGTGGCCTGCGTTTCTTCTACTGGTCGCAGAGCTTTGGCAGGATAACGGGTGAAAGCCCGTGGGATAACGGTGCGCCTTTCGAGTTCCTTTTCGTAGGTATGTTCTGGGCCTTTCTGCCGTGGATGTTTTTGTTTGTACCTGCCCTCGTAATGCGATTGGTACAAGTAGTGAAGCAAAAGTTCAGGCTGGTGGCGGGGCAGGAGTTCATTACCACCGGCGGCTTTGTCCTGGCTTATGTAGCACTGGGTTCCTCCAAATACCAATTGCCGCATTATATATTCGTCGTGTTTCCGCTGGCGGCCATTATGGTAGCCAAGCTGATAGCCGATATGGCCGATGGTAAATATGCGGGGTTGTATAAAGTAATGAAGCCTTTTCAGTGGGTGGTAGCGGTACTGGTGATGGTAGCGGCCTTGCTGACGCTTGTTATCGTATTCCCTGCAGAGATTACCGGCATAGCGCTGTGGGTAGCGGCATTTGGTGTATGGCTGGTGGTAGCGCTACATAAAAAAATAACAGCAAAAATGTTTTGGGTGAGTGCGGCAGCTATTATGCTGGCCAATATCTTTATCACGCATCATTTCTATTACCAGCTACTGAAGTATCAATTGGGTACGGTAACGGGTAAGTATATACGCGAGCATAACATTAATGGAAAGGATGTGATCTTCTATCGTTTCACGCACCCGATGAATTCGATACACTATTATGCCAACCGGCAGATACCGGGCGATTCTACTGCCTTTGTACCGGGTAAATATCTTATTACATCGCCCGAAGGTATAGCAGCACTGGAGGGCAAATACAATTATGATATCGTGCAGCAGGGCGACTATTTTAAAGCCAGCGAGCTGACACCTGAATTCTTAAACCCAAAGACGAGAGATAAGGCGGTGATGAAGTATTATCTTGTTAAATTGAAATGAGAACAAACCTATTAACACTCGCCCTACTTATAAGCTTAGCCGCATGTTCTGACGCACAAGATTGTCGCAGCAATATCAATGTGCTACCTATGTATGGCAGGGTAAAAAAATGCAAAGAACAGATAGCTGTCGACGAGGTGTTTCTGAAAGAGATGGACAACTTATACCATGATAGAAAAATTGCATCAATGGAAATAGCAAATTTGGGTTGGGAGCATTTTTATAAAAATGAATTGGAAACGGCCATGAAAAAATTTAACCAGGCCTGGCTATTAGACAGTAATAACTATCAAGTATATTGGGGTTATGGTAATATTGAAGGTAAAAGAAAGAACTATAAGGAATCTATAGCATTCTTTGAAAGAGCTTTATCATTAAATGACACTAATGCAAGCCTGTTGGAATCATCGTCTACTAGTTTTTTCCATTTATTCCTAAATGATAATGACGAACAATATCTAGACACCGGCATTAACTATCTACGAAGATCTTTAAGTATTGATGGTAATAATATCCGTGCTTTATCTCAACTGGTAATCGCATATAGCTATAATAATAAAGACAGTGCATTCAAGTATATGCAAATCGTTGACAGAAAAGATAAGACATTGATACCCGATGAAATAAGGATTAAAATCATGAATAAATAAAGGCAGGTAAATTACCTGCCTTTATTTATTCATGTGTCTATTTAAACTGCTTGAAGTAGTAGGTAACACCCGCTTCGCTTAGTATCAGTTCATTGTTCTCGCATTTTATCACTTTGAACTGGCGCTTATCTTTGCCATCGCAGTAGATGGTTTGGTTAGCATAGTTCTCTATATACCACGATGGTGCGCCATCAGCATCGCGCTGGGCGTGAAAGGTACCCCATTTGCCATCCTGCTGCTTGTCGTATATATCTACCATTTTCAACTGGCGGGTATAATCTATCTGTTCTGTTTTATGATCGCTGGTGCGTTTGTAAACACTCCAGTGGCCCACCATCTGCTGTATGTTGTTTACCGGTGCATATACTTCCTGGCGTTTGGCAGCCGGCGTATTAGGTGTCGGTTTGTAAGATGCGAATTCGTAAATGCCTGCTTCATCTTTCAATACCAGTTTATTGGGCTTGCGCTCTACAATGGTGAAAGCACGCATACCTATATCCAACGCATTGCCTTCTATTTTGTAGGTGCCTTTATAAATAAAACCACCTGCTTTCTGCCAGATGTATTCATTGCCCGTCAAAAACTCGAAACGGATGCTATCGGTAAATGGTATCGCGTCGTTGTTTACTTTTTTGCGCGATACCTCTTTCCAGTTGCCGGAAAGGGATTTTTTGTCGCCGGCAAAGCTGAAGGCAGGCGCAAAAATGAATAACAGGAATATTAATTTTCTCATGACCTTTGTATTAGAGTTACATTAGCAACAAAAATATTCAAAAAATCTAAATTCCCTTTAGGATAAAGATGGCACATACATCGCTCAACATTACACTGGTGCAGGCAGATATACACTGGGAAGACAAACAGGCCAACCTGCAGAAGTACGAACAGATGATAACCGGTATAGCCGGGAAGAAAGAAGTGGTAGTGCTGCCGGAGATGTTTGCCACAGGCTTTACCATGAATACGACCACCATGGCCGAAACCATGGAAGGCCCCACTGTGCAGTGGATGAAGCATATGAGTAAACAACACCGCTGTATACTGACGGGCAGCGCCATAATAGAAGAAGGAGGAAAATATTATAACCGCATGCTGTGGGTGCAGCCCGATGGCAATATCGGTACGTATGATAAACGACATCTTTTTGCCTATGGCGATGAGGACCAGCATTTTACAAGTGGAAATAAGCGGTTGATATGTAGCGTAAAAGGTTTCCGGATATGCCTGATGGTGTGCTATGACCTGCGCTTCCCCGTATGGGCACGCAATGCCAATGATGACTATGACGTGCTGATATATGTAGCCAACTGGCCCGAACGCCGCAGCCTGGCATGGAAGACACTGCTACAGGCAAGGGCTATAGAAAACATGAGCTATGTAGTAGGCGTGAACCGTGTAGGCACCGATGCCAAAGACCTGAAATACAGTGGCGATAGCGGTGCCTTTGGCCCGCTGGGCGAGGTACTATGGCAGCATAGTGATACAGAAGCAGTGCATACCATAACGCTGGATAAAGAACATCTTACCAGTACCCGCCGGCACCTGCCCTTCCTGAATGATGCCGATAAGTTTATAATAGTGGATTAGGCATATTATTTGTTACCTGACTGATATATAAGGTAAAACACATGCGCCATTTCAAATCTATACTCCCGATAGCCGCCGTTGTGGTACTGCTTGCGGCCTGTAATAAAGAAAAGATAACGGATACCGAGTGCCTGCCGGCACCCCCACAATCGCCCAACTTCAGGCTGGTAGATAAAAATACCGAGGAAGACATACTGGAAAAATACCAGGACTTTACAGCCGCCAATATACCTGTGGCTAAAGAAAGCTGTAACGATTACAGGTTGAATGCCAGCGCGTTCTCTTATAATAAAGATTCAGCAGGCAGGTTATCGTTCTATTTTAACTGGATGTATGAGCCTTCCACTACCAATAGCAACTGCCGCACCATTTACCTGCATCATAAAGATGGGGATATGGATACTATACGATTTGACGGATATATAAAACCATCATCAGGCGCCCCTTGCGACAGGGATAGAGTAGTTATAGAACATGTTTACTTCAATGGTGAAGAAGTGCCGGCTGAAAATACCGGAATAATACCTGTTGCCGGCTATCCCAATGGTATTACTTACTATCCGTTAAAGAAATAAATTGGCTATCATATAAGCATAGCTTAATAAGGCAAGTCCTCATATTTCGCTACTTTTGCGCCCACATTTATATCAAATCTATTAGCCAATGTGGCATCGCATAGCAGCATTTATTATTAAGTTCCGGGTAGTATTGTTGATCGTACTGTTGCTGAGCACAGCAGTGATGGGGTATTACGCATCGAAGGTGGAGCTGAGCTACGAGTTTACCAATGCCATCCCTACCGATAACCCGAAGTACAAAGACTACCAGGCATTCCGCAAGCAATTTGGCGAAGATGGCAATATGATGGTGATAGGCGTGCAGACCGATTATTTTTTCGATGCCGCCTTTTTTAAGGACTATACCGAACTGGTGCACCAGCTGGAAAAAGTAAAAGCGGTAGAGAATGTTTTAAGTATTCCTACAGCCATCAACCTGGTAAAAGATACGGCTACCGGGCAGCTGCAGGTAGTGAAACTGGTAACCCCTGAAACACTGCACAACACCGATAGCATTAAAAGTGCTTTTTATAACCTGCCCTTTTATAAAGGTTTTCTTTACAACCCCGAGAGCAAGGCATACCTGATGGCACTGCGCATCAACAAAGAAGTGCTGAACTCAAAGAACCGCGCCGGTGTGGTGAATGAGATACTGGCCATTAGCGATGCCTTTGGCAAAAAGCACCGGGTAGAAATGCACTATTCCGGCCTGCCGCTGATACGTACTATGATGGCGGGGCAGGTGCAGAGCGAAATGAAATTTTTTCTTGCCCTGTCCTTCATACTCACGGCGGTTATCCTGGCGCTGTTCTTCCGCTCGTTCATAGCCGTGGTAGCATCTATGCTGGTGGTAGCGGTGGGCGTGGTATGGTCTTTGGCTACAGTGGTGCTGCTGGGCTACAAGATAACATTGCTGGTAGCGCTGATACCACCACTGATAGTAGTGATAGGCATACCCAACTGCGTATACCTGCTCAATAAATACCACTCGGAGTATAATATACATGGCAATAAGGCCAAAGCCTTGCTGCGCATGGTGGACAGGATGGGTATCGTAACCCTGTTTACCAACCTGACAGCGGCTATAGGTTTCGGCGTATTCTTCTTTACCAAGAGTGCCATATTGAAAGAGTTTGGTTTGGTGGCGGGTATCAATATCATGGTGATATTCGTGATATCGCTCATCTTCATCCCAGCGCTGTTCAGCTTTTTGCCCGCACCGAAAGGCCGCCACACCAGCTACCTGGAAAGCGGCTGGATGAACCGCCTGCTGGATACGATTACCAACTGGGTGTTTGGCCACAGGGTATGGATATATGCTATTACTATTGTTGCCTGCGCTGTATCGGTAATGGGTATGATGCGCCTGAATACAGTAGGGCACATAGTAGATGACCTGCCGAAGGAAGACAAAGTGTACCAGGACCTGCTGTTCTTCGAGCGCAACTTTAAAGGGGTGATGCCGCTGGAGATAGTGATAGATACCAAGAAAAAGAATGGCGCTGTAAGCCTGCCTGTACTGCAAAAAATGGATGAGCTGAACAGCTACCTATCGCAGTTTCCGGAGATAGGACATTCGTTGTCGATAGTAGAGGGTGTGAAGTTTGCAAGGCAAGCCTACTACGATGGCGATAGTACCAACTATGGTGTACCTAACATGTTTGACGGCGCCTTTATACAGCCTTACCTGCGTGGTGGCAAGGGCGATAAGAACAGTATGTTCAACAAGCTGATAACTGCCTTTATGGACAGCACCCGCAGCAAAACACGCCTGAGTGTGAACATGGCCGATGTGGGCTCTGTAAGGCTGCCGATACTGCTGGACAGCATCAAACCTAAAACGCTGGAACTGTTTGATACTACCAAATATGAAGTGACCTTTACCGGTACCAGCGTGGTATTCCTGGAGGGTAGCAAGTTTATCATCAACAGCCTGCGCGATAGCCTGATACTGGCATTCCTTATGATATTCGGCTGTATGATATTCCTGTTCCGCTCGTGGAGGATACTGCTGATATCAGTGGTCATCAATATAGTGCCGCTGCTGATAACAGCAGGCATCATGGGCTGGGCGGGCATCCCCATCAAGCCATCTACGGTGCTGGTATTCAGCGTGGCATTAGGTATTACCATAGATGTTACCATCCGCTTCCTGGTCAACTTTAAACAGGAACTGGTACGCAATGACGATGATATCGCCATGACGGTGAAACGCACCATACACGACACAGGGCTTAGCATTATCTACACTTCACTGATATTAGTTGCGGGCTTTGGTGTATTTGCACTGTCGCAGTTTGATGGTACGAAATCGCTGGGCTACCTGACATCGCTGACGCTGCTGCTGGCCATGTTCTTCAACCTGACACTGCAACCCGCACTGCTGCTGTGGATGGACAGGGCCGTACGCAAAAACAAATCGGCCGACTTCCTGATGGAAGAAGAGCCTGAAGATGACGAAAGGGAATTGAATAAATAGCTTATACGCATTTACATATAATTATATAGCCCGCGAATGTTCGCGGGCTATATAGTTTTTAGGTAACACCACCATAAATGAATATGATAAATTGAAATGCTAACGGCATTAATTTTGTGAAAGGAAACTATATAAGCACATTACTATGCACTTTGAAAAGATAAGGAACAAAGGGCAGGCGCAGTTATTTAAGAATCCAAACCTCGAAGCACTCACCAAAACACACCCTATCGTCATATACAGCATGTACTTCCCTGTCATTTTCTTTATGCTTTATTATGGCAGTGCTTACAGGGGTGTACCGGCCGGCCGAGAAGCGCTTTTATTCATTGGCGGCGCTTTTTTCTGGAGCTTCTTTGAATACATGATGCACCGCTACATTTTCCACATGATTGCCGAAAGCGATCGTGCCCGGCGCATCATATACACCATGCATGGTGTGCACCACGAATACCCGCGCGATAAGGAACGACTGTTTATGCCGCCCATTCCCAGCATTGTGGTAGCTACTATTGTGTTCTATTTACTGTATTGGGTAATGGGCACAAATGCCTATGCATTCTTCCCCGGCTTCCTGTTTGGGTATATGGCTTATGGCAGTATGCATTATGCCATACATGCTTATTCGCCACCCAAATTCATGAAAGCACTGTGGCGCAATCATCATCTGCATCATTATAAAACCCCTGAAAAAGGTTTTGGTGTCAGTTCTGTATTGTGGGATGTGGTGTTTCGTACAGTGCCGAGTAAAGAAGAGGCTGCGGGTTAGGCAATGCTTTCAAAAAAGCTTTTGTTATATTCATAGTGTACAATGCTCATGAATATGTACAAACTACTTATCACGATTTCATTTTTATTATCATCCATTACGTTATTCGCAACTGCAGATTTTACTGTCGGCAGTATGAGAAATCAAATCCATATAGAATCCTACCACATAACGAAAGAAAGTGATGAAGTTAAAAGCGAGTATCTTATAAATGCTTTCGAAGAATTAAATAAAAAGTATTTTAATGATACTGCATATATAGTAATAAGAATTGGACTGTACAGATCCTTCTATGGAGAAAAATTATTTCCAGATATCAGGCCATATTGCTTAGGATACCAAGACTATCAATTCATTCAATTTAATAAGAATGATAACCCTGAAAAATATGTAACTAAGAAGGCACTCTTTATTACTATATCTACAGACAGTATTGTTTTGAAGTATTGTATGAATCTTATTCATTATGGTTTAAACCATGCAGATGAGATAATGAAAAAGCAGAAAATGATATTGGGTATGACTTTATTTAATTATTTCTTTGATCCTTTTACCTATTTCCAAAATAATTACCAACGTATAAGAACAATTTCTTCAGCAGAAGTTAATCACATCTTAAAAACAGCAAACCCGATTGTAAACTCAATGCTCGGTAAAAGGTATTTTTATAGATACTACACACGCAATAAGCCTGTTATTAATGTTTATACGCAATACGATAGCATTTTTGTTTACGAACAATCACAAAAAACGAATAAGATCTATAATGAAAATCCTAAAATCATCTTACCTACAGATATTCTTACGGCGATATTATATGATAGTTCCGATTGTTATTTAATTATTGCAGGTAATAAGCTGTTTGCATATACTTTTACGAATAAAAAACTAACCGCTCCTATTGATTTGCCGTTAGCTGACCCGATAAGCATGGAGGATTTTCCACGCTGGTTCACATTGAATCGCAATAATAACACGATCATCCTTCAGATGGTAAGCTATTACGGTGAGAAACTTTACAATATTGTCGTAGATCTTACTCGCTCACGAGCAATTATTGATACCAATTCAATAACTAAAACATACAGAGATTATATATCCCTGATGAGATCCGAGAGAACTCGATACGATAAGAACGGCCTATTTCATTAGTATATCGACTCAAACATTGCTTCCAGCTCAGATAATATCATAGCAGTGGCGCCCCATACCAGGTGGTCTTCATCCAGCTTGTAGGCAGGCGCCTTGAGCGTGATGGTAGGGAATGCAGCGGGGGTAATGTGTGTTACTATCTTTTTATTATTATCAAACAGCTCGCGGATGGGTACATCCAATGTGTATTGCACCTCGCCGGGGCTTAATATATACTGCTGCTTTTGTTTGGCAAAGCCTACATAGGGATGCACTTGCGAATTGCTGACGGGTATGTACAGCGAAGTAAGCCCACCCAGTACTTCTATTTGTGAGGTCATGATGCCCACCTCTTCATTCGTTTCGCGCAGGGCAGTAGCTGCCAGGTCTATGTCTTCGGGGTCTTTCCTGCCGCCTGGAAAACTTATCTGCCCGCTGTGTGCTTTACCGTCATCTATCCGCTTTATTAGCAGTATTGCCAGCGATGTATCGTGGGGGTATAACAGCGCCAGCACAGCACTATCGCGGGCATCGGCAGGTATCTTATCGGGAAGGGGGCGCACGCGCGAGGCCATTCTGTTCTGTGCATCCAGGCCAGGTAGTGGTTGATTGAATTTCTCTTTTAACCTTGCTATTTGTTCAAAGGCATCCACGCGTATCTATTCATCTTTAAACCCTATCTTAACATGGGTGCCATCGCAATAAGGCTTATTGGATGATGCACCGCAGCGGCACAGGGCCGTCACTTTATTTTTCTTTACTTCTTCACCATTCTTATTGCGGATAGTAACATTGCCATATACCAGCAGCGGGCCATTGGCCGTTACCTCTACTATGGTATCTACATCTACTACCGGGTTTGCATCGTTTATCTTTTCCTCATTCATGAAATAACTGAGCGCACCCGACGGGCATTTTTCCACCTGGGCTATGATGTGCTGTGTATCGCTGCCCTCCATGTTTATCCAGGGACGTTTACGCGGGTCGAAAACGGTTAGCAGCCCTGTCCAACATATTTTGGAATGTATGCAGGTATTGGGCTTCCATACCACCGTTACCTCGCCATTCGTATAGTGTTTTGTTATTTCATCCATAGCTGATTTACTAAGTTAACATATTAGACTATAAGCAGCAAAGAGCAAGTGCCCCTGCTCTTTTAACTGAGCATGGGCACTTCTACCAATAATATATCGCTATCTGCCGAGGCAGCCAGTTTCAAGGTATCCGTATTGCTGATACCGGCAGCATCGCGCTTGTTCAATTGCTGGCCATTAGCATCTACACTACCATCTATTACAAAGGCATATACACCATTATTCTCATTGTGCAGCTTGTGTTCCAGCGTTTTGCCGGCCTGCAGCGTAGTGCGGTATACCCAGGCATCCTGGTGTATTTTCAGCCCGGCATCTTCGTTATCTATGGGCGATACCAGCGCCTGCAATTGGTTCACACGCTCTTCGGGCGCAAATACCTTCTGGTCGTACCGGGGTTTCACATTCTTCTTGTTAGGGAATATCCACAATTGCAGCAGGTTTACTATCTGATCGCGGTTGTGG
>JANLJF010000090.1 GCA_029255605.1 Azovibrio restrictus | reverse complement strand
AGCGTTAGTAATGGATGGAATGTTTGCTGGATGATAGAGAGAACAATAAAGATGACAGACAAAACAGGTAATACAATTGAAACAATGTGTAATAGCTTGTTGCCAAACTTTTCCGGCATGTGCAGCCATGAAAGTATTTTATCGGGGTCGCCTTTGCCTTCTTCGTATAATGTACCTGTTAGTTTGAACTGGTGAATGAATTGTGGTGTGGTTGAGAGTTCCTTGATACAGGCTTGTCTTTCGGTGATGGTTTCTATACCAGCATATGGGTTTTTAAAGAGATTCACCATTAACTCTTTTCCCTTCATTGTAACACTGCGGCATATCAATTGAAAGAGGGAGCCCTTGCCAAATATATCAAGGTCGTACGTGTATGGATGTAGCGGGTCTACCTCTTCCTGTGCCGCATCAAAGCCGCTGATGTTGCCATCAAGGGCGGCAAGCTCTGCCTGTAATAACTGAACACTTACCGCACGGATGCGTAGTTTTTCTTTCAGGCTATTGTGCCTGTTTACTATTATAAAAAACAAAGCGGTAGAAACTACCAAGAGCATCCACCACATATCGTTACCATACTTGAATGCAAAGTATAGCAGTACGATAGCTGCTATGCCGGATAGTAAGCGTAAGGATGAAAACGTGCTGACCTGCTTTTGCAGGGTATCTATAATTTTTGTTTCTTTTTCAGCTTCGGACTGGTAGTATGCGTTCGGGGTCATTGGCGCAAAGGTAGTGTTATTGTTTTCTAAGAATTTTATCCCTGATCAACAGGAATGGCTTTTCTACCGCATAACGCAATAGCAATGCTGCTAGCAAGCAATTGATTATACAGATCATGAACATGAGATTACCATCTGCATCTATACCTAAAGCAGATAGCTCGCCTTGCGTAAGATGGATGACTATTTTATGTGAGAGGTAAATGCTGTAGGATAACGTGGCGATAGCAGATAGCACTCTTGACGAATACTTGTAGATAATGGATGAAGGTGATACCGCAGCTATGAGTAAGATGCCGTAAGCGATAGCTACTACCGGGAAGCCGAATATGGATGCTGTAAAAGAGAAAGGCTCGAAGCAAAGGAAATATGCTGCTGTTAAGGCTGCTACAGCGATGAGCAGTATGATATTTCCGTGTGCTGTGAAGCGATGTTTGATTGCGGGTTTGAATTGAAATAGTGCTGCGATACCAACGCCTATTAATAAAGCATCAAGGCGATTATAAGTAGGATAGTAGATGTATTTATACCAGGAGATGCCAAAGCTGTCTTCGTTCAATATCGGGTCGAGGTGCCATTGCCAACTGATGATGCGACATGCAAAACCTGCAAGGAATAGTAGTGGCAATAGATAGAACGCATACTTGCCCAGCTTTACTACCATGCAGAGGATGATAGTCAGTGGTAATGCTAAATAGAACTGCTCTTCTATGCAAAGCGACCAGGCATGCGAAAAGCAACCATGATATCGCAGGTCGAGACCGAAGTTTTGTGTGAAGGTAAGAAACTTCCAAAGTGGTGATAAGGCCTCACGCTCGTGGGTGAAGGGTAGCGTGAAGTATATGATAAGTACTGCAAGATATGCAGGTATGATCCTGAAGAAGCGCTTGAGAAAAAATTCTTTGAAAGAAAAGCCTCCTGTTGCCGCTATCTTTTGAAATAACTGCCCGCCTATAAGATAGCCGCTAAGTACAAAGAACAGGTCAACACCCGTCCAGCCGAAACTGCCTGCATCATCTATCCATGCAGGATGGTTGAATATACGGTAGTGGAAAAGGAATACTAAAGTGATGGCCAATGCCCGAAGGTTATCAAGGCCGGCGAGTTTGTTTTGATGATTTTGGGCAGACATATCGTGCAAAATAAAAATCAGCCATCATAGTTAGCTACTACAATGGCTGATTTATTATTGGAATTAACTTATACTAAAACACTATTGTTTACCGCCGCCATTTCCTTTACCGCTGCAACGATGGCTTCAGCGTCGTAGCCGCATTCGCGGTGCAGCTCTTCGGGCTTGCCGTGCTCTACTATACGGTCGGGGATGCCCAGCATCTTTACTTCAGGTGTATAGTTGTTAGCGGCCATGAATTCCAGCACAGCGCTACCGAAGCCACCTACTATGGTGCCATCTTCTACGGTTATTATCTTGCTGAATTTGTTAGCTATCTGGTGCAGCATGGCTTCATCCAGCGGCTTGGCAAAGCGCATATCGTAATGCGCAGGGTTGAAGCCCTCTGTTTTCAGCATGTTACAAGCCTTCACGGCAAAGTTGCCGGGGTGGCCTATGGTTAGTATCGCTACGTCTTCACCTTCTTTTATCACACGGCCTTTGCCTATTTCAATTTTTTCAAAAGGTGTACGCCATTCGGGCATCACACCTTGTCCGCGTGGGTAGCGGATGACAAAAGGTAATTCGTTCTCTTCCAGCTGCGCAGTGTACATCAGGTTGCGCAGTTCCGCTTCATTCATCGGTGCGCTTACAATCATATTGGGTATGCAGCGCATGAATGGAATATCGTAAGCACCATGGTGTGTAGGGCCATCATCGCCAACCAGCCCGGCCCTGTCGAGGCAGAAGATAACCGGTAGTTTCTGAATGGCCACATCGTGCACTACCATATCGTAAGCGCGCTGCATGAACGAGCTATAGATATTGCAGAATACGCGCATGCCACGGGTAGCCAGGCCGGCACTGAGCGTAACGGCATGCTGCTCTGCAATGCCTACATCGAAGGCGCGGTCGGGCATAGCTTCCATCATGTATTTGAGGGAGCAACCGGAAGGCATAGCAGGGGTAATACCCATGATAGCCGGGTTTTTCTCTGCCAGTTCTATTATAGTATGCCCAAACACATCCTGGTATTTAGGTGGTTCGGGGATGGTAATTACTTTCTTGTTTATTTTACCTGTTATCTTATCAAAAGTACCGGGGGCATGCCACAGGGTCTGGTCTTTTTCAGCCAGGTCGTAGCCTTTGCCCTTCACGGTTTTGATGTGCAGCAGCTTAGGGCCGGGTATATCGCGCAGGCCTTCCAGTGTTTCGGTCAGCTTCAGCACATTGTGGCCATCTCTAGAGCCAAAATAACGTAAGCCTAATGCCTCAAACAGGTTGCTTGATTTTGACAGTACGCCTTTCAGGCCTGCTTCTACTTTAGATGCCAGTTCCTGCTGGAAGCCGCCATAAGGCAGTTTGCCCAGCAGTTTCCATACATCATCGCGCAACTTATTGTAGGTATGAGAAGTGGTAATATCTGTAAGGTATTCCTTCAATGCGCCCACATTCGGGTCTATCGACATATTATTGTCGTTCAGGATGATGAGCACATTGCTATTGCTAACACCTGCATGGTTCAGCGCCTCGAAAGGTAAACCAGCCGTCATAGCACCATCACCAATAATGGCCACATGCTGGCGGTAAGTCTCTCCCTTGTATTTAGAAGCGATAGCCATACCAAGTGCAGCAGATATGGAAGTGGAGGAGTGGCCTACGCCAAAAGTATCATATTCACTTTCGCTGCGCTTAGGGAAGCCACTGATGCCACCATATTTACGATTGGTATGAAATACCTTGCGGCGGCCGGTAAGTATCTTATGGCCATAGGCCTGGTGGCCTACATCCCATACCAGTTGGTCGTCGGGGGTATTCATTACATAGTGCAGCGCAACGGTAAGTTCCACCACGCCGAGGCTGGCGCCAAAGTGGCCGCCGTGAACACTCACGCAGTCGATAATGAACTGTCGCAGCTCGGTGCATACCTGTTGCAAGTCGGCTTTGGAAAGCTTCCTCAGGTCGGCCGGTATATCTATTTTACTGAGTAACGGGCCTGCTGCTATTTCTTCCATGCACTAAAATCGGGATTATGAAACGTCAAAAATAATTAAAAAAGCTGTGATGTAAGGATTTATTATAACATTATAAATACGATGAAAGTTTGAAATAGCTTCCCGATTTATAAGGTTAACAGAAGGAATGCAATTATTGCGCCAATACTATAATACCTTTGAACAGAATTTCTTAAAAAAATGTTTAACCGTTACTGGAGGGAGTACCCGTGGTTTCTGCAGCTGGTGCTTTTCGGGTTGATGACCTTCGTATTTATATCCTTCTTTTTTGCATTTGCCTATTATACCGTGCCCATGATAACGGGTAACAGTATTACCGAAGCATTGAATGTGAGCAAGCAAAGCAGCCCGCAACAACTATCGGTATTCATATGGCTGCAAGGCGCGTCATCCATATTCTCCTTCATTTTGCCGGCGATACTGTTTGCCAACCAAACGCATCCTGACAAGGCGGAATACCTGGGCCTGAAAAGGCCTCAACGACCTGTGCAACTGCTGTGGAGTATACTGCTGATGCTGGGTGCCTTCCCGCTGTTTATAGAAATAGCTGCCCTGCTGAAAGAAATGAAGGCACTGGGCGATAATACCCAGGGGGCTAAGCAGATAGAAGAAGCAACCGAGGCCATCCTGAATATGAACGGCACCGGCGAACTGCTGCGTGCCCTGCTGGTGATGGCCGTAATACCTGCATTGGGCGAGGAGCTATTCTTCAGGGGGGTGCTGATGCGGTTGCTGCACCTGCAAAGCAAGAGGATTGGGCTGGCTGTGATTGTAACCGCGGCTATGTTTGCAGCGATACATGGTACGCTTTATAATTTTCTGTCGATATTCCTTGCCGGCATCTTCCTGTGTATCATATATATACAAACAGGCTCGCTGTGGTGCAGCATTGCAGCGCACTGTGTTTATAATGGCAGCCAGGTACTTATGAGCTATTGGGGGAAAAGTGACCCTACGTTGAAAGCCCTGAGCGATGCGAAACATCTGCCTATAGCTGTTACGCTGGTCGGCACGGCTGTCTTTGCATTGTCGGCGTACATGCTGTGGAAGAACCGCACTCCCTTACCTGCCAACTGGTCGGATAATTTCAGGAATGAAGAACGGGAAGTAAACAACAGCGAAAGCAGCATATAATTATCTTTACCCGCTAAATACTTTCCGGATATATGGCATTACACTGGCCTACATTCTTTACCCGCCTTGGCAGCGCTATTGTTTTCAGCATCATTATGATGGTAGGGTTGCTGTGGAATGAATGGGCATTTGTGGCATTAGCCAGTTTGATACAGGTGCTTTGTATGCGTGAATATTTCCGGATAATGAAGAAGATATATCCACAGTATTATTGGCCAATATGGTTGCAAATTGCTATGCAATTTGGATGTCTGGCATATTTATTATATCAATCTGCATTATTCTACGAATACGATGTTATTTTCCAGATATTTACAGTACTTCCATCCTTTGTATTTATGGCGACTTTATTATCTGTGCAGAAGTCGCGCTATGCCGGAGGCTATGCATTAGCCGGATATTTCTATATATGTCTTCCTATGTTGCTGCTGACGGAGCTTTACATGAGGGATAGCCTGCTGCCATTAATGATAATATTGATGATATGGTGCAATGATACATTGGCCTACCTGGTGGGTTCTTTTATAGGTAAAACACCATTTACCAAGATATCGCCCAAGAAGACCTGGGAAGGAACAGCGGGCGGCGTGATATTAACGCTCGTAAGCGTAGGGGTGTGGGCATATTTTAAACAAACAGATTATAGTATTGGCGCCTGGGTAGGATTGGCATTGGTGGTTGCAGTGATGGGTACACTGGGCGACCTGCTGGAATCGAAACTGAAACGGATGGCCGGTGTGAAAGATTCGGGCGCTATGATGCCGGGGCATGGTGGTGCGCTGGATAGGTTCGATTCGCTGCTGGTAGCTATCCCTTTTGCTTTTGCGTACGCTTACCTGTTCATGTTTTAACCTATAAGGTTGTATCAGCCGTTATACTTCTTACCTTTGCCGCACATTTTATAAAAGCATGTCAATACACCGCGAGGGATACCGATATATCATTATTGCATCTGTTTTATGGGCCATCATCTGGTGGGTAAGTTATAAGTTTTTACTGCCCGACCTATCCTGGCTTTTCTGGCTGATACAGGTGCCCTGTTTCCTGCTGTGGTTCTGGGTTATCTGGTTCTTCCGCATACCGGCGCGCGACTATACTTATAACGACAGTAAATACGTGGCGCCTGCCGATGGCAAAGTAGTGGTAATAGAAGAAACCTTTGAACCTGAATATTTTAAGGATAAGCGCTTGCAGGTATCCATTTTCATGTCGCCGCTGAATGTGCACGTAAACCGCACGCCTATCACAGGCATCATCAAATACATGAAATACCATCCCGGTAAATACCTGGTGGCATGGCACCCCAAATCATCTACCGAAAACGAACGCACCACGGTAGTGGTGGGCAATAACCGTACGGAAATACTGATGCGCCAGATAGCCGGTGCACTGGCAAGGCGTATATGCTACTATGTAAAAGAAAACCAGCCGATGAAACAAAATGAAGAATTTGGCTTCATCCGCTTCGGATCAAGGGTGGATATCTATTTCCCGCTGGGGACGAAGATAGATGTGAAAATAGGTGATATGGTGCAGGGTGGTGTCACCGTGTTAGGCAGTATCAGCTAAAATGTTAAAATCTGCCTGAAAAGCGGCGATATTTGATAATTCTATATCTTTACCTTTCAATTAATTGAAATTTTTTAAAACATCTGATATGAAAAAACTTACTTTATTACTGGGTGCCCTCGTGATAGCAGGTGCTTCTTTTGCATGCGATGGTAAAGGCAAGGGCGATAAAGCTTGCTGCAAGAAAGAAGAGAAGAAAGAATGCTGCAAGAAAGGTGAAAAGAAATCTTGCCACAAAGAAGAAACAGCGAAGAAAGAAGAGTCTGCTAAAAACAAGACTACAGCTTCAGAAAAGAAATCATAATCCATACGGGTTAGTTATACTGAAAATGCCTTCCGTAACGGAGGGCATTTTTATTTTAGGCAGATGCAACAGAACTTTGCAGCCATGGCATATCATAAGATAACCGAAGCCGACCTGAACTTTTTTAAATCGATAGAAGGGGTAGCAGGTGTATTTACAGATGAAGAGGCACTACAGAATAGTGCCAGCGACCAGACCGAAGACCTGCATTACCTGCCTGAAGTAGTGATACAACCGCAAACGGTAAGCGCCGTGAGCAGCATCATGAAATACTGCAACGAGCACCACATACCGGTAACCCCGCGTGGTGCCGGTACGGGCCTTAGCGGCGGTGCACTGGCCGCGCATGGGGGCGTGGTGCTGGATATGAAACGCTTTGATAAGATTCTGCATATAGATAAACGCAACCTACAGGTGATAACAGAACCAGGCGTGATAACGCAAGTGCTGCAGGAAGCGGTGAAAGCCGAAGGCTTGTTTTATCCGCCCGACCCTGCCAGCAAGGGTTCCTGTTTTATAGGTGGCAATGTATCTGAGAACTCAGGTGGGCCAAGAGCCGTGAAATATGGTGTGGTGAAAGACTATGTGCTGAACCTGGAAGTGGTATTGCCTAATGGTGAAGTGATATGGACAGGTGCTAATGTGCTGAAGAATGCCACGGGTTATAACCTGACACAACTGATAGTGGGCAGTGAGGGAACACTGGGCATCATTACCAAGATAGTACTGAAACTGGTGCCTGCCGTGCAACATGACTTACTAATGCTGGCGCCCTTCCGCTCGGCGATACAGGCATGCGAAGCGGTGAATGCTATATTTATGGCAGGCTATACACCATCGGCACTGGAATTTATGGAGCGCGATGCACTGGAATGGTCGATGCGCTATACAAAGGCAGAAGGCATAGCGCTACCCGATGATATACAGGCACACCTGCTGATAGAAGTGGATGGTAATAATATAGATGAACTGTATAAAGACATGGAAGCTATATCGGGCATTGTGCAGCGCTTTGATACAGACGATATACTATTTGCCGACACCTATGAGCAGAAGCAGATGCTGTGGGCATTGCGGCGCAAGGTGGGCGAGGCAGTAAAGAGCAATTCGATATATAAAGAAGAAGATACCGTTGTGCCAAGGGCAGAACTGCCGGAACTGCTGAGCATCATCAAAAGAATAGGTAAGGAATACGGTTTCCAATCGGTATGCTATGGGCATGCAGGTGATGGCAACCTGCATGTGAACATAGTGAAGGCTGACATGAGCGATGATGACTGGAACCATAAACTGCCGCAGGGTATACGTGAGTTGTTTAAAGAAGTGGTGCGTTTGGGAGGTACTATATCGGGCGAGCACGGTATAGGGCTGGTGCAGAAAAGCTATATGGATATAGCCTTTGGCAAGGTGCAGTTGCAATTGATGAAAGACATCAAAAACATCTTCGACCCGAATCACATATTGAATCCCGGTAAGATATTTGCCGACTGATCTTTAAGACAATTTTATGCTGCGAAGCTTCATAATTGACAATATAAGGGCAGACAAACCGTTTTAAACCTTAACTTCGTACACTACAGTTTACCAGACATGAAATATATAGCATTTGTAATACTGGTATGCCTGGGCATGCAGGCATCGGCACAGGAAGTATATAGCAGCAGCGGACGCCCGGTGGATGAGAATAATAAAACAAGGGTAAAAAAAGATAAAGGCTTTGATGCCAGCAATATCATATTTGGCGGTGGTTTCGGCTTTGGTTTCGGTACGGTAACAAATGTGAATGTAGCCCCTATAGTAGGCTACCGCTTTTCAGATAATTTTTCTGCAGGCCTTGGTATGGGGTACCAATATTACAGGATAAAGAACTTTTTTACAGTTTATGACCCTTCCATAGGTACACAAACACGGAAACCATTAAATTCTAATTCTTATTCGCCCAGCGTGTGGATGCGCTATGTGCTGTGGAACAACATCTTTGCACATGTAGAGTACGAGCACAATTTTATGACTTATAAAGAATATTATAACGATACGATAGCTCCCGGAAATATCCTGTCGCAGAACGTAAAGTATAATGCACCTTCACTGCTGGTGGGTGGCGGCCTGCGCCAGCCGGTATCAGAAAGGGTAAGCATCATCGTAATGGGCCTTTATGATGTGATACAGGATAAGTACAGCCCTTACCGTGGTACCATAGCTATACGCTTTGGTATTGTAGCCGGTTTCTAATATATATAGTACTGTGCCATACAGGGAGAATAGTCAGCATTTCTCCCTATTTTCACGCCCATGAGTTCGGCCATATTGCTTTCTATTGTGCTTGCCTATTTTGCATTGCTGCTGGGTATTGCATTTTATACATCACGCCATTCCAATAACGAATCGTTCTTCATAGGCAACCGCAACAGTAAATGGTGGGTGGTGGCCTTTGGTATGATAGGCACCTCCCTATCGGGCATGACCTTCATATCGGTACCCGGCACGGTGGGTAATGCAGGGTTTGATTATTTCCAGGTAGTGATAGGCTACTGGTTGGGCTACTTTGCAGTGGCATTTATACTGCTGCCTATTTATTATAAAATGCAGCTCACCTCCATCTATACCTACCTGGAAAGGCGGCTGGGCATGACATCCTATAAAACGGGCGCTTTGTTCTTTATCCTGTCGCGCACGCTGGGGGCTACATTGCGGCTATACCTCGTAATAAAAGTGCTGGAGAAATTTGTGTTGGAAGACATGGGTATATCGTTTGAAGTTACTGCTATTGTAATACTGGCATTGATATTACTGTACACTTACAGAGGCGGTGTAAAGACCATCGTGTGGACCGATACCCTGCAAACTACCTTCATGATACTGGCATTGCTGGTGTGTGTGATATATATCATGCATACACTGGGGCTGGATTTTGGCGGCACATGGGCGGCCATGAAGGAAAAAGGCTATACACAAATGATACGTACCGACCCGATGGCCGGCAACTTCTTTCTGAAACAAGTATTGGGTGGTGCCTTTATCACCATAGCCATGACAGGCCTGGACCAGGAAATGATGCAGAAGAACATCAGTGTGAGCAACCTGAAGGATTCGAAGAAGAACATGATCACCTTTTGCTTTACGCTGCTGGGGGCCAATTTCATCTTCCTGCTGCTGGGTGGCTTACTGCATTTGTATGCTAATGCGAAAGGTATTACAGCCGTGGGGGATGATTTATTCCCAACCATAGCAGTTAAGAGCGGGTTGCCGTTTTTTATTACCGTTTGTTTCCTGATAGGTCTGGTGTCTGCACTGTTCCCCAGTGCCGATGGTGCGCTTACCGCGCTTACCTCGTCCTTCTGTATAGATATACTGGGCATTAAAAGAAGGGAAGATTGGGATGAAAAGAAAAAGGCACGCATGCGCCTGATGGTGCACAATGCATTTGCACTTATATTCCTTGCCTGCGTATTCTTCTTTCGCGAAGTAGATAACGGCTCACTGATACAAACACTGCTGGTAGTAGCAGGCTATACATACGGGCCATTGCTGGCGCTGTTTGTATTCGGCATATTTACGAAGCGGGAGGTGAATAGTAATAGCGTGCCTATCATGTGTATAGCAGCACCTATACTTTGCTACATATTGAAACAGCATGATAAAGAATGGCTGGGAGGCTATACAATAGGCACGGAGCTGCTCATCATTAACGCCGCTTTGACCTTTTTGCTGTTATTTTTGTTCTCCAAGAAAGAAAGTCAGCCACGGTTGACAGGATTGTAATATGAAAGATAAACTCACGAATATAAAGCTGCGGGACTGGACTGAAACCCGTGCACACAGCAGTTGGCAGGTTTTTAAAATAATGGCTGAGTTTGTGCAGGGGTTTGAAACCCTTGCTAAGATTGGCCCTTGTATATCTATATTCGGGTCGGCACGTACCAAGGTCGATCACAAATACTATCAACTAACTGTAGAAGTAGCTAAACGCCTGGCTGAAGAAGGTTTTGGTATCATTACAGGTGGTGGGCCGGGCATTATGGAAGCCGGTAATAAAGGCGCTAATATGGCCGGTGGCCGCTCCGTAGGGTTGAATATTGCTCTGCCTTTTGAGCAGAACGGCAATCCATTTATAGACAGGGATAATGCACTTTTCTTTGATTACTTCTTTGTGCGTAAAGTGATGTTTGCCAAATATTCGCAGGGCTTTATTATGATGCCGGGCGGATGGGGTACTATGGATGAGTTTTTCGAAATAGCTACGCTGATACAGACCCGGAAATTTACCCAGACACCTATGATATGTATGGGTTCCAAATACTGGAATGGCCTCTTTGACTGGATGCGCGAAGTGATGCTGGAAGAAGAGGGCAACATCAGTCCCGGTGACCTGGAAATGATACGCATCTTTGACAAACCGGATGAAGTAGTGAACTACCTGCATGAATTTTATTCTCACAACAAGCTGCAACCCAACTTCTAATGACAAAATTACTGATCCCCCAAACGATAAATGATTACGCGGAAGACTTTACAACCCCTGAAAATGAGCTGCTTGCAGCACTGAACAGGGAAACGCACTTAAAGATAGAATTACCCGTAATGTTATCGGGGCACTTGCAAGGCAGCATATTGCAAATGCTGAGCCATATGCTGAAACCGCGCCGCATACTGGAAATAGGCACCTATACCGGCTATTCGGCCATATGCCTGGCGCAGGGACTGACCGAAGACGGGCATTTGCATACAATTGACATAAATGAAGAGCTGCAAGACATGTGTTTTCGTTATTTTTGCAACGCGGGATTAGAGAAGAAAATAACCCAACATATAGGCAAAGCCGGTGATATCATCCCGGCGATAGATGAGAAGTTCGACCTGGTGTTCATAGATGCCGATAAACAAAACTATCACCTATATTACGACCTTGTATTTGACAAAGTGCCTATAGGCGGTTTTATACTGGCCGATAATGTACTGTATGACGGGGAAGTAATACTGCCTGAAGACCAGCAAAGCAAAAATGCCAAAGCCATTCATGCCTTCAACCAGAAAGTAAGGGATGATGCAAGAGTGGAGCAAGTGCTGATGCCGGTACGCGATGGCATAACGATAATGAGAAAAATAGCTAACTGATAAAGTAAATAGCATATGAAAAAAGTGATAGCGGGCTGCCTGTTTATAGTATCAGCAATGATGGTGCAAGCGCAAACCAATGCCACGTATGAGCTGCGCGTAAAAAACTATATAGACCAATATAAAGGACTGGCTTGTGCGGAACAGCAACGATGTGGTATACCGGCTGCCATTACGCTGGCACAAGGTATACATGAAACCAGTGCAGGCGCCAGTGAACTGGCTACAATGGCCAACAATCACTTTGGTATAAAATGCAAAAAAGAATGGCAGGGCGAAACATTTGCGCATACAGATGATGCGCCTAACGAATGTTTCAGAAAATACCCAAGCTCTGACCATTCCTATAAAGACCATTCTGACTACCTGCTGAAAAGCCCGCGTTATGCAGAGCTTTTCAAACTATCGACTACAGACTATGCGGGCTGGGCTATGGGCCTGAAGCGCTGCGGCTATGCTACCAACCCACGCTACGCCCATATGCTGATAAAGCTGATAGAAGATTATCGCCTGCAGGAATATACCTATGCGGCGATGGAAAATAAAGAAGACTTTGGCGCTAAATACGCATCTAATGTAAGTGCAGCAGCAGTAAATGGCAGCAGGTATGCTACAAGGGATGAAATAGTGCCTGAAAATGACGCCCCTGAAATGCCCTCTGCGCCTGTGGTTGCTACAGCAGCTACTACTGTGCCTGCAACTGCAGCGTCTGCATCACCCAAAATCGTTACGCCATTTACACCTAAAGTTGACAATGGCAATAAGGCCGCAGCACCTGCCTATGGACAAATAGTAAAAGTGAATGGCCTGAAAGCTATTTATGCACGCAAGGGCTATACACCGCTGGAATATGCCTACAAGGCAGATATACGCTATGCAAAGCTGCTGTCTATAAATGAAATAGACGAACGCCCCTTGCCACAGGATATGTACCTGTACCTTGAAAAAAAATCGACGAAAGGTGTGCGCCCTACACACGTAGTGAAACCGGGTGAAACGCTGTTTGCTATCTCGCAGATAGAAGGTGTGCAGACAAAATCGCTGATGGAGATGAACCTGCTGCAAGCAGGTGAGGAGCCGGTGCCGGGTTCTGTATTACAACTGCAAAAAGTAACATCTGAAAAACCGGTAGTAAGTACTAAGAAGGCAAATTCAACTAATATAGCCGTAAACAATGCACCGGCTATAGCTGCGCCTACCGCAGCACCAGCTAGTGCCAATATCCCTGCAACAAATGCACCTGCCAGGCAAACAGCTAATAAGAATATAAAAGTTACGAATGATTACCAGGAACCTGCTACCACTATAGACAATGTGCCTGTAAGTGTAGAGTTGACAGCAGAGGAAGTAACACCTGCCATAGCAAATGAACCGATAGCAGAACAGAAAGCCCCTGCTATTATAGACCCGACAAAGGAAGAAGAAAGCACTATTGTAAAAACTGCTGATATAAAAGAAACAGAAGTAGAAGCAAAAGCAGAAACGCCGGTAGTGGTTACCACAGCCTCTGCACCTAAGAAAGAGGCGGTAGCGGAAACACTTACCTTTAGCGCGCCGATGCAAAGCACAACATCGGTAATGGCATCTATGCCACAAGTGAGCAATGCAGAAGTGAAAACCGCGGAAGTAAAGGATAGCAAGCCGGTAGCTATAGCGAAACAAGAGGAGGAAGAGCCTGTAGACGAGCTGGACAAATTGAAAAAGCAATTTGACAGAGTAGTATATAAAAAGCAAAATAACATTAGTACTGCCAATACTGCGCCGGTTGAAGAAACAAGGCCTGTAATAGCTGCAACTGCACCGGCTATACCTGTGGCTGTACAGGCAAACAGTGTGGAAGGAGAAAAATTCTATACGGTAAAGAAAGGTGATACCGGTTTTAGCATAGCCAAGCGTAATGGTATTACGGTGAAGCAACTGACGGAATGGAACAACCTGAACTTCGGTGCTATAAAAGAAGGGCAGAAATTGCGTGTAAAACAATAGCATATGGCCATAGTGCAAGTGCATGACAAGCAGTTTAAAACGTATATCAGCAACGAGGCTATACAGCAACGTGTGGCCGCACTGGGGCAACAGATAAGTGCCGACTATGAAGGCAAGAACCCGCTGCTGATAGGCATATTGAATGGTTCATTTGTGTTTGCTGCCGACTTGTTTCGCAATATCAGCACCGCGGCAGAGATATCCTTTATAAAGCTGGCATCTTACAAGGGCACATCATCTACAGGTAACGTTATCACTGCCATTGGGATGGAAGAGTCTGTAACCGACAGGCACGTGATTATAGTAGAAGATATAGTAGATACCGGTAAAACACTACATGCTTTCCTGCCGGATATCATTCAAAGGCAGCCGGCATCGCTTAGCATTGCATGTTTCCTGAGCAAGCCGGAAGCATTGCAATATGACATCAGCCCAAAGTATGTAGGCTTTGAGATACCTAATAATTTTGTAGTAGGCTATGGGCTGGATTATGATGGCCTTGGCCGCAACCTGCCCGACTTGTATACTTTAGTAAACGACTAATAGAATACCGATGTTGGTGCGTTTTCTTTAAGCAGTCCTGCTTCTTTTGCTTTTGTAAAAAGTGTGTTGATAGCATGACGCCCTTCTAAACCAAGGTCGGTGGTATAATCGTTTACATATAGTTCAATATGCTGGCGCATTACACTCTCTTCCATCTCTTGTGCATTTTCGGTAATGAAGGGCGTTAGTGCAGGATAGTGTTTCCAGGCATAGGCGAGGCTGTTCTTGATAATGCCATCTATGGTAGCTGCCAGCTTTTTATCGAAACTGCGACGCACTACTATACCCCCAAGCGGTATGGCAGCATTCATTTCCTGTTCCCACCAGTCGCCCAGGTCCATAAGTTTAACCAATCCTTTTTGCTGGTAAGTGAAGCGGCTTTCGTGTATGATGAGCCCTGCATCAAATTTGCCATCCAGCACAGCAGCTTCTATTTCGCTGAAAAGCACTTCAGTTTTGTTTTTAGCTGCAGGCACTGCCAGGGATAATAACAGGTTGGCAGTGGTATTAATACCAGGGATAGCTATGCGCAAGTCTTTCGCAGTGCTTAAATCTATCGGTTGCTTAGCAATGAGCAATGGCCCCACGCCTTTGCCCAGTGCACTACCGCTGTGTAGCAGTGCATATGTATCTACCGCATGAAGAAAGGCATTATAGCTAAGTTTGGTAACATCCAGTTTCCCTTCAGCAGCCCAGTTGTTCAGTGTTTCTACGTCTTCCATCACATAATCAAACTTCAATCCCTTTGTATCCACCTTGCCGTTGATCATCGCATCGAAAATGAAGGTGTCATTTGGGCAAGGGCTAAATCCCAGTGTTAAAACCATGCAACAAAATTAGGCAATTCAGGCATAGTTGCTGTATTGCTATATAATAGCAAGGCATAGGTATAATTTATCTGCACGGAAGCATAGGGGTAAAAGCATGGAGATGCGTTATTATCATGAAGCAAAATGTAAATGTTATGAAAGGATTGTTTCTATTGGCGATTGCCCTGTGTATGAATAGTAGCATGTATGCAGGGTTTAAAATAGCAACCGGGGAACCACTGCGCAGCCAGCAACAAGACTTGGCAGTGAAAGGGCGTATGGGTATAATGATAAAACAGAAGCTGAGCTTTGGCGATTACCGCACTACCATGGTGAAACGTTCTGCCATACGTAAATGGACAGGTATAGATGGCTTCCCGGGTATGATATGGACCGAGCATATGCAAGGCAGGCAATCTATACACTTTAGATTAACCAACGGAAGTGATACCAGTGATGTAATGGCCGTGAGCCGTGTACAGGCAAGGGACCTGCTGGTAGGCACGACAGAAGGCACCAGGCGGCTACCGGGGTCATTGGTTGCGCTGTTTAAAAGCACGGAAATAACACAGAATAACTACTCGGTATCCATAGTAAACAAAAGAGGGGAAGAACCATGGGAATTGTTTCTTGACAATTCGGAAGCGCAGCTAAGACGCAAACAACCGGCAGGCTTTGTAAGACGCGGCGATGATTACTACACTATAGAGCCGGTATGGCATGTGATGAAAAAGAATGGCAAGATAGCTGAAATGCCTTTTGGCAGTGCAGGCTTTGAAATAAAAGATAAGGATATGAATGTAATGGCTGCAGTATCGTTGATAGATAACGGAGAAGTGTATATAGGGCCGGGAACAGAAGCAGAAAAGCTGCTGTTTGCCAATGTATGTGCGGCACTACTGCTGCAGGAGAATATTAATGAATAGGAAAATAGCTGCAAGAACGGAATAAAGAAGGTTTAGGTTGGTTGTAAATGAAAAACCGCAAACAATGTTTGCGGTTTTTATCTTTTGGTCGGGAAGACAAGATTCGAACTTGCGACCCCTTGAACCCCATCCAAGTGCGCTACCGGGCTGCGCTACTTCCCGAACCTTTAAAACGAAGTTGCCTCCGTTTAGGGAGTGCGAAGATAAGGTAATTTTCAAATTTTCGGGAACCTTGATGGCGGATATTAAAAACGGCATCCGTGGATGCCGCTAAGAGGTGTGTGTAATTTATAATTGTATGTAATGTGACTTATAAGACGTGGCCCTGCCGATAATGGTTGGGGGGATAAATGATAAAAGGGCTCCCGTATGGCAGCCCTTCCCAATGTTATTCTAACCAGATTAATATAAATCGGCAGTGATCAGCCTCAGAAACTCTGAACGGGTCTCATTTTTTTCGAACTGGCCGCTGAAGGCAGATGTAGTGGTAACGCTGTTTTGCTTTTGCACACCTCGCATCATCATGCACAGATGCTTGGCCTCTATTACTACGGCTACACCCAGCGGGTTCAGGGTTTCCTGTATAACATCCAGTATCTGGTGCGTCATACGTTCCTGCACCTGCAGGCGGCGGGCAAAGCAATCTACCACTCGTGCCAGCTTACTGAGGCCGGTAATGGTGCCATTGGGTATGTATGCTATGTGGGCCTTGCCAAAGAAGGGCAGCATATGGTGTTCGCACATAGAATACAGCTCTATATCCTTTACAATCACCATTTCGCTATACGATTCATGAAACTTTGCCGAATTCAGGATCTCGTGTGCATCCATGGTGTAGCCATGCGTAAGGTATTGCATGGCTTTGGCTATACGTTCAGGCGTTTTTTGTAAGCCTTCGCGTTGCGCATCTTCGCCGAGCAACTCTATAGAAGAGCGGTAATGCTCTATCAGCCTATTTGTTACATCCTCGTTGTAATGTTCTGTTTTATTATAAGACACAATAAAAGATTCAGATGGGTGAGCTAATAAGACAAATAAAAGCAGCTATTGTTTAGCCAAAGTATTCCACATATATGCGTGGTGTTTCGTACAGCTTTACGCAATGCAACTGCGCGCCGTTCTTTTCAATATGCGGGTTCAATTCATTCCATATAGCGATGGCAAAGTTTTCGGCACTGGTAAGTTTACCTCTCATGAAGTCAACATCCATATTCAGGTTGCGGTGGTCCACGCGTTCTACTATCACATCTTTTATCAGGTCGCCCAGTGTTTTGGCATTAAATATGAAACCTGTATCGGGATGCGGGTCGCCCTTTATGGTAAGGTGCAATTCATAATTGTGGCCATGCCAGTTGGCATTTGAACATTTGCCAAACACCTCTCGGTTCTGTTCCTCACTCCATTGTTCGTTATATAGCCTGTGGGCAGCATTAAAATGCTCAACCCGCGTCAGATAAACCATTTTAGACAGTATTATCCTGCAAAATTAGCTTTACAATATGGTTTGGACAAAAATGTAGTTATTTGTAGCATGAAAATATTGCTGATAGCGGCTACAGCGGGTGAAATACAACCATTTCGAGAATATCTGCGCGCAGATAAAAAGCGGATGGCCCGTGATACTTATATGCTAAACAGCAGCACTATAGAAATACAGGTAACCGGTATTGGCCCCGTAGCTACAGCCTTTAACCTGGGCAGGTTACTTACCAGTCATAAATATGACCTGGTGATACAGGCCGGCGTAGGAGGCAGCTTTGATCGCAATATACCATTGGGTGATGTGGTACTGGTAAATAACGATTGCTTTGCCGATATGGGGGCTGAAGACCATGACAATTTCCTGGATATTTTTGAAATGGGACTCATTGGGAAAGATGAAGCGCCATTCAGCAATGGCTGCCTGCCGGCGCCGGAACTGCCCTGGAATATATTCAGTAACGTTAAGGCAGTAAAAGGCATAACTGTGAGTATGGTAAGCGGTAGTAGCAATACGATACAGCGGCTGGCCGCTACATACGGAGCAGTAACAGAAAGCATGGAAGGGGCCGCGATGCACTATGCCTGCCGTATAGCAGGAATGCCTTTTGTACAGCTAAGGGCTATATCGAACTATGTAGAACCAAGAGATAAGAGCAAGTGGCAGATGGGTAAGGCTATAAAAGTGCTGAATGAAACTTTGCAAAGCCTTGCAAATAAATTATAAAAATTATATTTTTGTTTAATGTTTATAAGCTGTGGAGGGCTTAATTCTTTATAGCTATTTAATTTGGATACTTGTATTAGTTATATATATTTGCTCCCATTCAATTACTAATAAACTAAAAATTATAGAACTGTGGCGTACGAGAACAAAAACTTTGGCGACAATCGTAATAATGAGAGCCTGTTTAGCAAACGCATAAAAGCTGGTAAAAGAAGGACTTATTTTTTTGATGTTCGTTCTACTCGTGGTAATGATTACTTCATAACTATTACCGAAAGTAAAAAGCGCTTTGATGATAATGGATATGACAGGCACAAAATGTTCCTGTACAAAGAGGACTTCAACAAGTTTTTGAATGCACTGACAGAAACAGTGAATTATGTGAAAACAGACCTGATGCCTGATTTCGATTTCGATGCGTATAACCACGACCAGGAAAACGAAGAAGGTGTTGCAGCATCTGAAGTGGTTGCTGAGGCTGAAGATAACAGCAGTGTTGACGACTGGAAAATCTAATCTTCCAACAGAATTCTAATACAACCGGGATAGCTATCTATCCCGGTTTTTTTATGCGTATCAATGTAAGGTTGCCATAAAGAAATGCGGCATTAATACGGTTTGACGCCTATCCTGAAAAAATACTGTAAAAACTATAGCTAAACCGGAAATTTGATTAATTTAACGCTTGCTTTATACTTATCTTTTTAAAATATTGAAATTTAGAAATACCACAGTAAAATCTGCCGTATGAAAAAAATGCTATTCGTCTTGTTATTATTAGGTATCAAAGCTGAAGCACAGGAGCTGGAAATTGGTGTTGGCGGGGGCTTTAGCATCAATACTACGCCTAGTGATAACATGGTGTATAAAGGTGACCAGTCGTTGATGAACTACGCTACAAATTTGAAAGTGCTGTACACTACTAAAAACAACTGGCAGTTGGGCCTGGAAGGGCATATGGTAGAGCTGGCATCTAAATCGAGCAAGAAGTATGATGGTTTTTACAATGGCCACCTGCTGATAGATTCTGTAGGCGGTGATGATAAAAAGCTGGTATATGCTAAAAACACCGTAATGGTATGTGGTGTGGCTAATAAGCGCTTCGACTTTGGTGGCAGCCATGCATTTGTAGGTGTGGCCATAGGTTACGTATCGGCCAGGAACAATTCACACAAGTATAATGCAAACGAAACCTATAAAGGCCCGGATGGCGGTAAAGGGATTTGCTATGGCCTGCAGGTAGGTTATTCTGCTAATATTACAGAGAAAGTAGGCATTTTTGCAGAAGTAGCCTGGAGGTCATTGAGCCTGAGCTATGAGGCAGATGCGCCACAGGTATTTCCTTATGAAGACCTGAAATACAGCATCATGACTTTCCCAGTAACCTTCGGTATCCGTTATTCCCTGTTTAAAGTGCCTGTTAGCGCTTATGGCACTTATAACCGTGATACGAGGAAATACTACGAAAACAAGAAATACAACAAATAATAAGGTCATTTAAATATAGATAAGGGGTAGCGAAAGCTACCCCTTATTATTTTACCGGAAGTACAGATATATATTATTTACCGCCCACATACATTCTTTAGCTAACTGAGGGACTAAACCTAGCAGAAGGACTAATCAATAAAGGGGCGCTTGTATCAAGCGCCCCTTTATTGTGGATTATTATTTAAGCTTTGCCGGTCAGGCTAAGTCTTTATCTGTTACTTTGAAAATACTGTATAGATAAGCACACCCAGGGAAATTATCGATGTTACGTAGCCGATGTACCTGTCTCTGGATGTATCTGTAGTGCTGGTACGTGCTTTTGCCTTATTAGGTTCTACATATACTACATCGCCGCTGCGCAGATAATAATATGGAGATTTAAAGATGTCGGTATTGTTAAGATTCAGGCGAACAAAAACCTTCTCGCCATTTTCTTCGCGTATCAGCAGTACATTTTCACGTTTACCACTAATGGTAAGGTCGCCTGCAAGACTGATGGCATCTATGATGCTCACTTTTTCATTGGGCAATGGCACACGGCCGGGGCGGCCTACATCGCCTAACACATTGGCATACATGCTCATAAACTTCACATTCACTACCGGATTTACGTAGTTTTTGCTGGCTTTTTCGCGCAGTACCTCTTTAGTTTCGGTAGTTGTCAGCCCATCCACTTTCACTTTGCCTACCATTGGCAACTCTATATAGCCGTTTCTATCTACCGTATATCCTATCAGCTGGTCGTTAGATCCATTACCGCCACCTGTAACTGTACTACCGGCAGCACGAGTATCATCTAATGTTTGTATGGAAACAAATAATATATCATTAGACTGTATACGTGGTTCCGTGTAGGTAGATTGTGCTTTTGTCACAGGATGCTGCAGGCTGTCGGGTATGTTTTTGAAGTAAGGTACCTTTTTGGCATTGCTGCAGGAACTGAAAATCGAAATTATAGACAAAGAAATTAATAGAAAATAATTAAATATGTCTTTTTTGATTCGTTTCAAGAACATCAGTGGGAAATTTTTCCAAAAGTAGTTTAAAATATATAGTTAGCAAAGCTATCTGATTTATAGTCTGCTTTAAGCCACGCTTTTCAGGGCAAGATGAAATCTTTTTTAAGACAGTAGAAATGGTGGGTGTTGTTATAATTTTCAATTACTTTTGTCGCTTAAAATTCAAGGCGTTAATACTTTTTTTAATATCTGCCGGGCACCCTCAGCATCAGCCGGTGAAAAGCGTCTTGCTAACTATATAGAGTAAATGGAAAACAACTTTTCAGGTAAACAAAGGCAAGACAACGAAACAAGCATATTTAATCTCAGGTGGCTGTTTACTACTCTTTTAGGAGCATGGCCATGGTTTCTGGCCAGCGTGGTAGTTGCCATGATAATTTCAAATCTTTACTTAAGATACACAATACCTGTATACAGAGTAAGCACAGAGATCCTTATCAACGATAGTAAATCATCGGGTAGAAATGATGAGATGATTCTGGAAGGACTGGGTATTAGCGGAAGGAATAGTGACATCAATAACGTGATGCGCGTGCTTAAAAGTAAAGACCTGATGACCAAAGTAGTGCAACGTCTGAGGCTGAACATGCAATACTTTGAGTATGGAAATGTTAGGGCAACCGAATTTTACGGAGATAGCCCTTTTCGCATAGTAATGGAAGATTCTGTGCTTGCCAATATTACCCAAGGTGGTAGTTATAAGGTGATTTTTGACGACAAAACAAATTTTACCATATCCAATGAAAAAAGTAGCTGGAAAGGTAAGATAGGACAATTGATAGCGCTGCCTGTAGGTAATGTTACAGTTGAAAAAACAGCTGAACTACCTATTAAAGAAGGTGCTAAATACTTATTTGTAATATCGGAGCCAACAGGTATTGCGGCAGGCTATGCCGGTGGCCTGGACGTATCGAGGCCGGATAAAGCTGCCAACTACCTAAACCTTGCCATAGCCGATGAAATACCTGAAAGAGGTAAAGACATACTGGATACGCTGGTAAAGGTATATGCAGAGAAGAATATTGAAGACAGGAACAGGATAGCCAATAATACAATTGAATTTATAGAAGACAGGCTAAATATTGTAAGTAAGGACTTGACAATTATTGAAGAGAAGATAGAGGACTTTAAGCAGAAAAACAGGATTGCGGGGGATGTTACCGAGCAGAGCAAAATGCTGATGCAAACCACTACCGACAACTACAGGCAGCTAATGAGTAAAGAAGTGCAGCTGGGTATAGTGAAGGAACTGGAGAATTATTTGAATGATACAAGATACCAGGGAAGAGCTGTGCCATCGAACCTGCTGGTAGATGACGGGGCGCTTGGTAAGATTATAGAAAGGTACAATACCCTGCAGGCAGAAAGGGAACGCCTGCTGATATCGAATACAGAAACCAGCCCATATGTAAAAGCTGTAGATAAACAGCTGGAACAATTGAGGCGCGATATGCAGGTAAGCCTGCAAGCTACCAAAACAAGTATCCAGGTTACTATCAGTGCATTGAGAAGGGAAGGTGGAACTATTGATGCAAATGTGCGCAAGGTGCCGGAAAAAGAACGTATCATACTCGATTACTCGCGTAAGCAAAATATTACAGAAGAACTGTTTCTATACTTGCTGAAGAAACGTGAAGAAACTGCTGTGGCAAAATCGGCCACGGTAGCCAACGTAACGGTTATTAACCAGGCAGAGCAATCCGGAACACTGAAACCTAATAAATCCAGGATAAAGAGCACCGCATTGCTACTGGGTTTTATTTTACCTATAGTTATCTTCCTGCTGAGGCGTATGCTGAATACACGCATCATCGCCAAAAGCGATATATACGCGCAGTCTGATGTGCCTATACTGGGTGAAATCGGCCACAATGAAAATGATGTAGCAATAGCTGTAAAGAACAACAGTCACAGCGTATTGGCCGAACAGTTCAGGGCATTACGAACGAATATACAATTCCTGCTACCGGAGAAGAATGATAAAGTGATACTGCTTACATCGAGCATGAGTGGTGAGGGTAAATCGTTCATCGCAATTAACCTTGCCAGTACATTTGCTATATCGGGCAAAAAAGTGGTGCTGCTGGAACTTGACCTGCGCAAACCTAAAATATCAAAAACATTAGGGCTGGATAACAGCATTGGTCTTTCTACCTACGCAGTAGGCCAGGCTGATATGCACCAGATCATTCAACCATCAGGATTTGATAACCTGTTTGTTGTGCCATCGGGGCCCATACCGCCTAACCCGGCAGAATTGATCATGCTGCCTAAAGTGGATGCATTGTTTGACTACCTGAAAGAGAATTTTGATTATGTATTGATAGATACAGCGCCTGCCGGGCTGGTAACAGATGCGGTACTGCTGAACCGCTTTGCGGATGCTACATTATACATCATCAGGCAGGGTTACACCTTTAAACAGCAACTGCAAATACCTAACGAACTTAACGACAACAAGAAAATGTCGCGGTTAAGCTTTGTTATTAACGATGTAATATACAAGAGAGGATATGCTTACGGCTACGGTTATGGTTATGAGTCGGGCTATGGTTATGGTTACGGTTATGGTTACGGCTATGGTTATGGAAAACATGAGAACGGCTATTTTGAAAATGAAAAGGGTAAAAGGTTTGATGTGAAACGGATTACCAAAAGGCTGAAAAAATTTATACCTACCAGGAATAAATAACCATTTAAAAAAAGTATTAAGGAAACCGATAGCTATATGCGCTATTCAGGTGAGGGAGTGTGATGTAGCGTGTAGGATTTCGCCAGGTATATTATAGTGGAGGGGAGTTGGTCTATGTGACTGACAATGGCGAAGCCATGAAAAAAATGAAAACAAATGTGCCGTATTGCCGGTATTGTAGACAGGGGAAACAATAATATCGGTAACGATATTGTAGCTATGCGCGATAGTATGGCGCATGGCGGCCCCGATAGTGCCGGGGTATATATAAATGAAGCACGCGCTATAGCGCTTGGCCACAGAAGGCTATCATTGATAGACCTGAGTGATGCCGGCAGCCAACCTATGCATAGTGTTGACGGCCGCTTGGTGATTGTTTTCAACGGAGAGATATACAACTACCTGGAACTGAAGAAGGAGCTGGAAACGCTTGGCCAGGTTTTTACAACACACACAGATACAGAAGTTATCATTGCTGCATACAGGCAATGGGGGATCGATAGCTTTAAAAAACTGAAAGGGATGTTTGCCTTTGCATTATACGATACTGCAAAGGATGAACTATTGCTGGTGCGCGACCAACAAGGCATTAAGCCACTTTATTACTATATAGATAATGATAAGCTCTATTTCGCATCAGAAATAAGGGCCTTCAAGACATTGGGCAGATGGCCGGAACGTAGCGACTGGAAAATATATTTCCTGACCTATGGCTACCTGCCGGAACCTGTTACTACGCTGCAAGGCGTAAAGCCACTGCCGAAAGGTACCTGCCTTATTGTGAATGTTCAGATACTGGGGGTAAAGGCGGTAGCATTTGACGAAACAAACTATGAAGCGAAGGTAACCGACCTGCCCGCTGCTATTGAGGCAGTAAGGGAAACGCTAACGCTGGCTGTACGCCGCCATATGATATCGGATGCACCTATCGGGTTGTTTCTGAGTGGTGGTATCGATAGTAGTTTGCTGACACTTATTGCGCACCAGTCTGGGCATAAAGACCTGCATACGCTTTCTATTGTATTTGAAGAGGAAGACTTTTCGGAAGCGCCATATCAAAACATCATAGCCCAAAAAACAGGTGCGCATCACAAACCGTTTACACTTACTAAAGAACAGTTTGTTGCTGCAATGCCCGATATACTGAAGGCCATGGACCAGCCAACTGCCGATGGGGTGAATACATACTTCATTTGTGGCTATGCCAAACAATATGGGTTGAAAGCCGTATTGTCGGGGTTAGGTGCGGATGAGTTATTTGGCGGGTATGCCTCTTTTAACAGGGAAGGCATGATAGCTAATATGCAAAAGATACCTGCCCCGGTTTTAAAGATGGCATCTTATCTGCCGCAGGATAAATACCGCAAAGTGTCTTTTCTTTCGCGAAAAGATGCAGTAGGTGAATACTTGTTTCACCGTGGCTTTTTCTATGCCGGCGAAACTGCGAGGATACTGAATGCAGATATGCGTCAGGTATCGGAAACACTGCAGGAAATAAATACGCCTGCATTTGTAGATGCCTTGTCTTATGGTAATAAAGTATCGTACCTGGAATCGAACCTGTATATGCAATGCCAGCTACTGCGCGATACGGATATGATGAGCATGTGGCATAGTATAGAGGTAAGGGTACCTTATTTAGATACCGACCTGGTGAACCTGGTTAATAGCATAGCACCGTCGGTAAAATTCAATAGCAAGCAGATAAAACATTTGCTGATAGAAAGCTTTGCCGATATACTGCCACAAGAGATATGGAACAGGAAGAAACAAGGCTTTGTATTTCCTTTCCAACGCTGGATGGAAGGCAACGAAAATAAGAGCTTTAAAAAAGCAGACACAAGAATCAGCGAACGATATAAAAACGGTAAACTTAACTGGAGCCGCTATTGGGCATATCTTATAGCCAACAATTACGAAGTAGTATAAGCCAGTGAAAAACCTGCTATTTTTAAACCTTACAGCATTTTCGCAAACCGGTGGGCTTGAAAAGTTCAACCGCTGTTTTATGAAAGCGCTGGGTTTGGCAAGTGAAGAAACAGGTTTGAAATGCGAAGCTTACTCGCTGTATGATACAGAGAGTGATGAGCGCTACTTCCCTGCTATCAAGTATAAAGGCTTTGGCAAAAAGCGATTGCAATTTGTAGTATCATCTATATTGAAAGGTAGCCGGCAAGATGTAATTGTGTTGGGCCACATTAATCTCGCAATAGTTGGCATAGCTATAAAAAAGCTATTTCCCGGGAAGAAGCTGGCGCTTATATGTCATGGCATAGAGGTATGGCAGCCGCTACAGGGAATGAAAAAGAAGGTATTGGAACAGGCAGATCATATACTAGCTGTCAGTGCGTTTACAAAAGATAAGCTGGTAACGATACAAGGATTGCGATCAGATAAAGTAGCCGTGTTTCATAATACAATAGACCCGTTTTTTGAAATGCCGGTTGCTTTTGAAAAGGATAAAGCACTGATGCAACGATATGGAGTGAAGGCGCATGATTTTGTTTTGTTTTCGCTTTGCAGGCTGTCTTCAAATGAGCAATATAAAGGCTACGACCAGGTAATAAAGGCGCTGCCTGCATTATTGGGTAAGTACCCCAATATAAAGTATATAATAGCCGGTAAGTATGATGAGCTAGAGCATCGACGCGTAACTGCGTTAGTGAAAGAGTTGGGTGTGGAAGGGAATGTCATCCTTACAGGATTTATTAAAAATGAAGAAATAACGGCACACTACCAACTGGCCGATACCTACATAATGCCCAGCAATGGTGAAGGATTTGGTATTGTGTTTATAGAAGCTACAGCTTGTGGTGTAAGGGCTATTGCCGGAAATAAAGATGGCAGCATAGATGCATTGATGAACGGTGATCTTGGAACACTTGTGGACCCGATGCATGTGGACGAGATAGCTGCAGCCATTGAGAAAAATATAAATGAAGGCTGGAGTGCAGATGCCGCCAAAAACCTTCAACAAAAAACGATGGACAATTTTGGCTTCAGTGCCTATACTTCAAGATTGAAGATGTTGCTGAAACAAATTGTTGCTAACTAAACTATATGGCAAAGAAAGCACTTATTACAGGTGTTACGGGGCAGGATGGTGCTTATTTAAGTGAATTGCTACTTGCTAAAGGCTATGAAGTACATGGCATCAAAAGGCGTAGCTCATTATTCAATACGGCACGTATCGACCATTTATATGAAGACCCGCATGAGACTAACCGCAACTTTATACTGCATTACGGCGACCTGACAGATAGCACCAATATCATTCGCATCATACAAGATGTGCAGCCGGATGAAATATATAACCTGGGTGCTATGAGCCATGTGCAGGTTAGCTTTGAAACACCTGAATATACGGCCAATGCTGACGGTATAGGTACGCTGCGTATACTGGAGGCCATCCGCCTGCTGAATATGGTGGACAAGACTAAAATCTACCAGGCATCCACATCGGAACTATATGGCCTGGTACAGGAAGTGCCACAGTCTGAAAGAACACCTTTCTATCCACGTTCGCCATACGGAGTAGCTAAACTGTATGCTTACTGGATAACTGTGAACTACCGTGAGGCTTATAACATATTTGCCAGTAATGGTATCCTTTTCAACCACGAAAGCCCGCTGCGTGGCGAAACTTTCGTAACACGAAAGATAACACGGGCGGCAGCGCAAATAGCGCTGGGCCTGCAGGATAAACTGTATATAGGCAATCTGGATGCACAACGCGACTGGGGACATGCCAAAGATTATGTAGATGCTATGTGGCGCATATTGCAGCAAGATGTAGCTGAGGACTATGTGATAGCTACAGGCATTACTACCTATGTGCGCGACTTTATAAAAATGGCTTTTGAAGAAGCAGGTATTGAATTGGAGTTTAAAGGTGAAGGTGTTAACGAAAAAGGTATTGTAAAATCTTGCAAAGAAGGCACACCGGTAGCTATAGGGCAAGAGATAGTGAGCGTAGACCCCAAATATTTCAGGCCTACAGAGGTAGAGCTGTTGATAGGGGATGCTACCAAGGCCAAAGAAAAACTGGGGTGGGAGCCTAAGTATTCTTTACCGGAATTGGTGAAAGAAATGGTGCAGGCCGACCTGCATGCTTTTACAAAGGAGAAAGTGCTGAAAGAAGCCGGCTATAACTTCATACGCCAATATGAATAGAATGGAGCAAGCAAGTAAGATATATGTAGCGGGGCATCGGGGCATGGTAGGAAGTGCTATCGTGCGCAGGTTGCAATCGGCAGGGTATAATAATATTGTAACAAGGACATCTGCAGAGCTTGACCTGCGTAATCAACAGGCGGTAGCAGATTTTTTTGCAGCAGAACGCCCGGAATATGTGTTCCTGGCGGCAGCCAAAGTGGGCGGTATACTGGCAAATAATAAATACAAGGCGGAATTCCTGTATGATAACCTGATGATACAAAACAATGTAATTCATCAGGCATATGTGAATGGGGTTAAAAAACTGATGTTCTTAGGTTCGTCATGTATATATCCTAAACTGGCACCACAACCGTTGAAAGAAGAATATCTTTTGACAGGTGCCATGGAGCCGACGAATGAACCATATGCCATAGCCAAAATAGCAGGTATAAAAATGTGCGATGCCTATCGTTTTCAGTATGGCTGCAATTTTATATCAGTAATGCCTACCAACCTGTATGGCCCCAATGATAACTATGACCTCCATACATCGCATGTATTGCCCGCGCTGATACGAAAGTTTCACGAAGCTAAACAAGCCAATGCTGCTGAAGTAACGGTATGGGGCAGCGGCAAGCCGCTACGCGAATTTTTGCATGCAGATGACCTGGCAGATGCCTGCTTCTTCCTGATGCAACACTATAATGATGAGGGCTTTGTGAATATTGGCGTAGGAGAGGATATCAGTATTGAAAACCTTGCATTGCTGATAAAGAAAATAGTAGGCTATGAGGGCAATATAGTGTGGGACAGTACCAAACCCGATGGCACACCACGCAAACTAATGGATGTATCGAAACTGAAAGGCTTAGGCTGGCAAGCAAAGACATCTCTTGAAGATGGTATCAGTGCAGTATATCATCAAAAATTTATCGTAGAACAAATAGCATAATGATGAGTGCAAACGAAACGCACTGGAATCTTGAGATAAAACCTAAGAGCGGCATTTTAGAGCTAAACCTTAAAGAGGTATGGCGCTATAGAGATTTGCTTTTCTTATTTGTAAAAAGAGACTTCGTTGCTTTTTATAAACAAACTATTTTAGGTCCGATATGGTTCCTGGTGCAGCCAATACTTACAACCATTATGTTTTTATTGGTATTTGGCAGGATAGCACAATTACCTACTGATGGCGTGCCGGCTATATTATTCTACCTGGCGGGTGTAACCTGTTGGAGCTACTTTTCAGAGTCGCTTACTAAAACATCGGAAACATTTACAGCTAATGCCAGCATTTTCGGAAAGGTATATTTCCCGAGGTTGATCATACCATTGTCAATCATCGTATCGAATATGATAAGGCTGGGTATTCAACTATTGTTGTTTTTTTCGGTGTTGGCTTATTATATGTTGTTTACAGATAGTAACATACACTTTACATGGGCTATAGTCTTGTTCCCTGTTTTAATTATAATGATGGGCCTGCTGGGGCTTGGGTTGGGTATTATCTTTTCATCTCTTACCACCAAGTATCGCGACCTTCGTTTCCTGCTTAGCTTCGGGATACAGCTATTGATGTATGCTACCCCCGTAGTATATCCGCTATCACTTGCTTCTGAAAAATACAGGTGGATCATAGCATTGAATCCTTTTACAGCAATCATTGAAACCTTCCGGTTTGCATTTTTAGGCGCAGGCTCTTTTAATGCTACCTATTTTACATATAGTTTCATCTCAACCTTTGTGATACTGATAGTGGGTATCATAATATTTAATAAGGTTGAGAAAAGCTTTATGGATACCGTTTAATAGTTTGTATGTCTGACATTGCGATAAAACTTGAAAATATTTCCAAGCTGTATAGACTGGGAGAGATAGGCACAGGCACATTGTCTCACGACCTGAACAGGTGGTGGCATCGGGTGAAAGGGAAGGAAGACCCATATGCTAAACTTGGAGAAGAGAATAACAGGGAGAGTAAAG
>JANLJF010000089.1:14329-31633 GCA_029255605.1 Azovibrio restrictus | reverse complement strand
AGCCTTTACTTTCTTTTTGCTTGCCCAAAAAGAAAGTAACAAAGAAAAAAGGCACTTCTAAATCTATGGCTCCGCCGATTTAGAAGCCAGCTACACGCTGCTGCGTGGGGGAATGCTATGATGCGCTATGCCAGTGCTGCGCACATGGCAGCCCGATGGGGCTTGGGATGTATGGTAGGGTGTGTTACTTGTTTTGTAGGATACTTAGTTTTTATTGGTCAGCATCTTAAGCAGGAACAGTAATAATATCTGTATGATGCTGCCCATGGTGCCCATCATGGCATACCACAGGGTGCAGATATTCATAATAAGAAGTGCCTTCCAGCCCCAGGGTTGGCCGGTGGCGAAGGCTACGGTGATGGCCAATCCTGCTAATCCCCATACCACGAATATGAGCTTCATAGCAGTAGACTCGGGGTTGATACCTATCTTTTGTACAGCTCTGCTCCAGGGCCCCAACTGGCCGGCATATTCACCCGAAGTGGGGCGGATATAATCGCCGGTAGCCAATGCACGGCTGCCATCAAATGCCATGTAGCCGAAGTTGAGAACTGCCATTATGATGATGATCCACTTGATGAACATAGTGCTGTAATTTTTTACAGTTACAAATGTATCTATATTTTAAGCATTACCCCTATACGTGCTGTATGGTACGCTGGGAATAGCGTGAAATCGGCTACGCTGTATTTCTGTGCGTGGTTTGGTAACGTGGGGTTTAATATCTTATTGCTTATCACCCCTGCATCAACCACCGATATAGGAATGTTTATATCTACCAACAGTCGGTTGGTAACTGCAATATGGATGCGGGGTATTACGAAATGGCGGATACCGATGTAGGCTTGAGAAGTGGGATAATCTGAACCGGTGTAAGGGGTGGAGCTATTGCGATGATAAGCAGGCATAGCTGCAATGCCTACGGATGGCATGAGCGTGCGGTTTTTCTTTTTCGATAGATTGAAGATATACTCGTATCGCAAGGCAATAGTAGTAGTTGTGAAAGAACGTGTTTGCCGGTAGTTTCTTTCGCCTGTAATCGGATTTATGTATTCTGTTTCATGTTTTTCCTTACGCATATCCAGCCGGTGCCATTCTATTTCATGATAGTTCCTCTTTCTGTTTTGCCAGGTATAACTGATGGAAGGAGTAAGGTAATTACGTACCGTCATCTTATGGCTATAGCCTAAATGCTTGTAAAAAAGAAAGTTCTGAAAGGGCGTAGTTGCAACATTAGCATATAGTTTTACCCCTTGCGCATACGGGGTGGTTTGCGCATATGTGGGGACGGTGGCCAGCATGCATAGAATTAATATATTTCTCATATACAGCATAACGTATGAAGGCGCCGTATATTGTAGTGACGGCTACCGCGCTATGAACACCGGCACTTCTATCATATGCCTAACGGAATTGATGGTTTCGCCGAAGATGAGGTCTTTGATGTTTTTGTGGCCGTGGCTGCCTACTATCAGCAGGTCGCTATCGGTTTCTTTCACAATGCGGGCTATCTCTTTAGCGCGGTCTTTAAAGCCTAGCAGTCCTTCGGCTTTATGTTGCCTGTCGGTAAAGAATTTTACATAGCGGTATAGCTGTTCCTTGTCTTTGATGGTCTCGTAGTCTTTAGCCTGGTCTTCCATCATACGTGCCTGCGCACTTTCTACAATGTGTATGAGCGTATATTCCGTTTCGTAGTTACCCAGTTGCATGGCATACTGTATCACCTTCTGGTCTTTATCGCTATAATCGAGCGCCAGGGCTATCTTTTTAAAAGGCTTTGATATAGTGGTTTGCAATGTGTCCATTTCTACTTTTTCGTGTACATCTATACTGGTAGCCTCCCTGCTGCGCAGTATGAAAGGGTAAATGAGCGTGATGCCCAGCAACACTACCAGTCCCAGTTCGCCTAATATGATCAACCCTTTCAGTGCTGTGCTATCTGTAGCGGCTATCCAATCCAGCGCGGTTTCATACACTAATTTAAGATTCAGCACTACAATAACCGCAGCAATAAGCCACGCTGCAGCCTTGGTAAGTGGCTTGATGGTGAAGATGCCCATGCGCTTTTTATCGCTCACAAAGTGGATGAGCGGGATAACTGCAAAAGCCAGCTGCATGCTCAGCAACACCTGGCTGAAGACCAGCATGCTATCTACCATCTCTTCGCCCATTATCATGATTACTAAAACAGCCGGCACTATGGCCAGCATACGTGTAAGCAACCTGCGTGCCCATGGGTTGATGCGCAGGCGCAGATATCCTTCCATTACTATTTGCCCGGCAAGCGTACCGGTGACGGTAGAGCTTTGACCCGCTGCTATCAGCGCGATGGCAAACAGGTGCGATGCCCAGGTATTGCCCAGCATAGGGGCCAGTAACTGGTGGGCATCTTTCAGGGCCGCCACATGTTGGTTGCCTGATGTGAAGAATACGGCGGCAGCGAGTATGAGTATAGCTGCATTGACAAACAGCGCCATATTCAGCGCCACTGCACTATCAATGATATTAAATTTTATGGCTTTTCGTATAGAATTGTCATCTCGGTTTATTTTGCGGGTTTGCACCAGTGCAGAGTGTAGGTACAGGTTGTGCGGCATAACCGTAGCGCCTATGATGCCTATGGCTATATAAAGCGCTGTGTTGTTGGGGATGGAAGGGATGAAACCCTTGGCCAGTTCACTCATGTCGGGCTTGGCAAAGAACATTTCCAGCAGGAAGCAACTGCCTATTATGGCGACCAGTGTAATGATGAATGCTTCCATCTTGCGCATACCCAGCTTTTGCAGGTAGAGTAGCAGCAGTGTGTCTGCAAATGTGATGATAACACCCCATAGCAATGGTATGCCCAGTAATAGGTTTAAACCAACAGCCATACCCAATACCTCTGCAAGGTCGCAAGCGGCAATAGCTATTTCTGCCAGTATATATAATATGAAATTGACACCACGCGGATATACTTCACGATTACATTGTGCCAGGTCGCGCCCCTGCACGATACCTAAGCGAGCGCTGAGCGATTGCAACAACAGTGCCATCAGGTTGCTCATCAGCAGCACCCACAGCAGTTTGTAACCAAACTGGCTGCCGCCGGCAAGGTCTGTAGCCCAGTTGCCAGGGTCCATATAGCCCACGCTTACCAGGTAAGCCGGACCGAAGAAGGCCGCTATTTTGCGCCATGGACTGCGGGCTTTAGCAGGGTCTATACTGTTATGAACTTCGCTAAGGGATGTATCAGGTGCTTTAGAACTCAATTTTGTTCCTAAATTTTATTTTAGACAAATCTAAACAATTTATGCTAATTGTATTCAAATTGTAAAATATCGCCTATTAACTAAAAAAATAGTTGATTAACTAAATAATTAGTATATTTACTAAAATCTTAGTTGATAGCTATGCAAACACCACTAAAAGCACTTACCAAAGCAGAGGAAGAGATCATGCAGGCGCTATGGCTGCTGGACAAAGCCTTTGTAAAAGATGTAGTAGAACTGCTGCCCGAACCGAAGCCACATTATAACACCGTCAGTACCATCATCAAGATACTGGAAGATAAGCACTATGTGGCGCACGAGTCTTTCGGTAAATCGAACCGCTACTACCCGCTGGTAAAAAAAGAAGACTATAGCAAAAAAACCATGAAGCAGTTTGTAAAAAAATACTTCGATGGCTCATTTGCAGGTATGCTCTCCTTTTTTGCGCAGGAAAAAGACATCAGCATAAAAGAACTGGAAGAAGTGCTGAAAGAACTGAAACAATCACCTAATAAAAAAGACGCCAAATGATATACATAGCACAAGTAATAGCATATACAGGACTGCTCTGGGCTATCTACGCCCTGTTACTGCGCGATAGGCCCATTCATGGTTTCAACAGGGCTTACCTGCTACTGTCAACGATATTACCATTTGCCATCCCCTTTATAACCCTGCCACAGCAAACCTATAGCCGTGTTGCCAATATTACCGACCTGGGCGTGCAACTGCCCGAGATAGTAGTAGGTCAGGTATTGAAACCACAAACAGAAGCTGCGACAGACTGGTTGCTGGTAGCCTATGTAGCCGTAGCATTAGCCCTGCTGGTAGTAATGGCAATACGCTGGCTGAAGCTATACCGCGTTATAAAACGTAGCAAAGCCATACCGCAGCAGGGTTATACACTGTTGATGCATACAAAATATGGCCCCGGTAGCTGGGGCAAATATATCTTTCTGCCCGAGGGTATGGTAGATGATACTATTATAAAACATGAACTGGCGCATATACAGCTAAAGCATACGGCAGATGTATTATGTATAAGCCTGCTGCAATGTCTGTGCTGGCCCAACCTCTTCCTGCACCTGCTGAAAAAGGAACTGAAACAACTGCACGAATACCAGGCCGATGTAATAGCCTGCAACGATAAGACAGCGTATCAGCAACTGCTGGTGGCCAGCCTCTTTAATACCTGCACACTGCCTTTCACACATTCATTCATTATTCATCCCATAAAACGTAGAATCAAAATGCTGAACAAAAAAATGAATTCGAACAAAAATCGTGTTGCCGCCATAGCCGCATTGGCAATAACCGGTGCCGTAGCATTTAACATGGTAGCACTGCAAAGCTGTAAGAGAAAACAATGGGCTGCCGATGTGAAAACGGCTGATAACCGTACTACTAATGCTAATAATAAGATAACATACACAGACGAAAACGGGAAGAGGCGTTATGCAGCTGAAATGCCCGAGTTTGACAGGAATATAATGGAGTATATAGGTAAAAACATTGTGTACCCTGAATATGCCAAGAAAAACAAAATAGAAGGCAAGGTTATGGTGCGGGTATTGATAGATACACTCGGAAATGTATTAGAAAAGGAAATTACGCAATCGCCCGATGCTTCGTTATCTCAGGCTGTAATGGATATGCTTGATAAAATGCCCAAATGGAAGACCAATATGCAAAATGGCAAACCTGGTACGGAGTATTTTTTACCTGTATTGTTTAAACTGGATAATAAAAAAACTGCCTACTTATATACACCGGACGATAAAACAAAAAAGGCAGTAGGTGAAGCTGAATACGAAGCCGCTCTTAAAACAATAGAGACATACCACGGCCAGCAAATGAAAATGGCAGACGAAGAGATGAAGCAGGCCAAAGAGGAAATGAAAAGAGCAGATGAAGAAATGAAAAAAGCCAATGAAGAAATGAAGCAGATGAAAAAAGAGTTGGAAACCCGCAGCAAGGAGTTGAAGCAGCAGCATAGAGACCTTGAGAAAGCTTGACGGTGAAAGTGATTATGCCATACGATTGTAAGTATGTGAGATATTCTTTATTTTGGCATAGATAAACACCATCTGAACCATGTACTACTTCCGCATCCTTGCTGCGCTATTAACAACAGCTATGCTATTGACGGCATGCACCAAAGAAACGACTGTACAACGTAGCTATATCAATACAGGTGCTGAAGATGAAGTGGGTAAGGCTGTTTTTGCCAGGATATTCATTTCGCTGGATAGTATAGCGAGGGAAAACGAAGGCAAGGCTATGAAAATGACGGATCAGCAACTGGCTGCCGCCAAACTGGAAAGCGAACGCACCCGCCGCTTTATAGCCGAGAAGAAAACTGAAATAGAGCGCGACCTGCAACGTAAATAAATAATCAAAAACATAGTAATAAGCATCCTCCTTTTACCGGGAGGATTTTTCTTTTTGTATCTTGCCGCCGTTATGAGTAAAGAGATCGTTGTAAGCGGAATCAGGTCTACGGGTTTCCTGCACCTGGGCAACTATTTTGGTGCCATGCAGAACTATGTGAAAATGCAGGATGAATATAACTGCTACTTCTTTGTGGCCGATTATCATTCGCTGACCACACACCCCGACCCGAAAGACCTACGTGGCAATGTGTACCGTGTAGTAGCAGAAAACGTAGCCAGCGGGCTGGACCCTGAAAAGGTGGCCCTGTACGCGCAAAGCGATATACCGGAGATACCGGAGCTATACCTGATGCTGAATATGCTGGCCTACAAAGGCGAGCTGGAAAAAGTGCCGACTTTCAAAGATAAAGTGCGCCTGCAGCCCGATAATGTGAATGCCGGACTGCTAACATACCCCGTGCTGATGACCGCGGATATACTGATACACAAAGCAGTGAAAGTGCCCGTGGGTAAAGACCAGGAGCAGCACGTGGAAATGGCGCGTAACTTCGCACACCGCTTCAATAGCCGCTATTCGGAAATGTTCCCTATGCCGTATCCGTTCAACTATGGTGATAGCCTGATAAAAGTGCCGAGCCTGGATGGCGCGGGTAAAATGAGCAAGAGCGAGAATATAAACGCTACGCTGTACCTGGCCGATGACGATGATGCGATACGCAAAAAAGTAATGAAAGCTAAAACGGATGCCGGTCCGACAGAGCATAATAGTGAGATGCCCGACTATATCCAGAACATCTTTCAACTGATGCACCTGGTATCGAAACCGGAAATAACCGATACCTTCCGCAGTGCTTATAACAACTGCACTATACGCTATGGCGATATGAAAAAACAATTGGCTGAAGATATGGTAGCATTTATAGCACCCATAAGGGAAAAAGCTGCCGAGTTGCAAAAGGATGAAGCCCAGCTACAGAAAATATTGAGAGAAGGCGCAGAAAAAGCTCGCATCAGTGCTTCGGCCACTATAGCCGAAGCAAGGAAGTTGATAGGAATAAATTATTATTAATAGATAGCTGCAAATCCGTATTTACGGGTGCAACTATTAAAATAGGTTACTATATTAGAGGAATTGGGAATGCATTCGCATGCCCGGCAATTATTTTAACTGCCACATAATTATATGGCTCCGAAGAACACGCCAAAACACATAGCCGTTGCCGGCAACATAGGGTCTGGTAAAACAACGCTGACAGCAAGGCTGGCCAAACATTTTAAATGGGAGCCACATTTCGAGGATATTGAGCACAACCCATACCTGGTAGATTTTTACGAGGATATGCACCGCTGGTCGTTCAACCTGCAGATATACTTTTTGAACAACCGCCTGCAGCAATTACTGAAGATACGCGATGGTAAAAAGACCGTGATACAGGACAGGACAATATATGAAGATGCCTACATCTTTGCGCCCAATCTGTATGAAATGGGCCTGATGACCAAGCGCGACTTTGAGAATTATGCCTCGTTCTTCAACGCACTGCGCAAAATGGTGACACCGCCCGACCTGCTGATATACCTGAAAGCATCGATACCAACGATAGTAGACCAGATACAGAAGCGTGGCAGGGAGTATGAAGAGAACATCAGGCTGGACTACCTGAAACGCCTGAACGACTTTTATAATAAGTGGATAGACCAGTATAATGATGGCCCGCTGCTGATAATAGACGTAGACAAAATGAACTTTGCGGAAAAAGAAGAAGACTTTGCGGAAGTAGTACGAAGGATAGACGCACAGGTAAATGGACTTTTTTAACCTTGCTGTAACTTTTTACTCTCCCGCCCGATATAGATGTATGCCTGTGTAAATCACAGGCATAATTTTTTATCTTGATATTAAACCAGCCGTTTGCATGAAATTTTATACCCTGCTGCTTGCTGCCATACTCTACACGCTGCCTACCTATGCCGGTGTGCTGAAAGGAAAGGTGACCGATACTAAAGGGGAGCCCCTGCCTTTTGCTACCGTATATATACAAGGCACTACCAATGGTACCACCACCAATGCTGAAGCAGAATACCAGTTGAGCCTGGCACCCGGTAGCTACAAAGTAACCTGCCAGTATATGGGCTTCAAGGCCAGCGTGTATAGTGTTACAATACAAAGTGATGAAACCATAAACCACAATTTTTCGCTGCAAGACCAGAGCCTGCAAATGAAAGATGTGGTGATAAAGGCCAATGGCGAAGACCCTGCTTATCCCATCATTCGCAAAACAATAGCAAAAAGGAAATTCCACCTCGCGCAGGTAAAATCCTTCCAGGCCGATATATACCTGAAAGGTGTGCTGCGCACCCGAGAAACGCCGAAACGCATCATGGGCGAGAAGATAGATAATGACGACCTGGGTGTGGATAGTGCAGGTAAGGGCATCCTCTACTTGTGCGAAGAGCAGGCAGATTATTATTCAGATGGTGACAGGCAACGTACCGTGATAAAAGCGGTGCGCGAGAGTGGTGAAGCCAATGGATTGGGCATGTCACAATTACCGTCTATTGTTACTTTTTATGAGAACAATGTAAGCATCTTCAAAGGCATTAATCCACGTGGTTTTATATCGCCTATTAGCGAGAACGCTTTGTTTTATTACCGTTATAAGTTTGAAGGCAACTTTATGGATAATGGCCATATGGTAGCGCGTATTAAAGTAATGCCCAAGCGTAGTTATGAACCGCTCTTCCAGGGAACGATATATATAGTAGAAGAAGACTGGGCAATACACAGTATAGACCTGTTAGTGACCAAGACTGCCAACCTGGAATTGCTGGATACCCTGAAAGTGCAACAGGCACACCTGCTGCTAAAACAAGATACATGGGTGGTAAAAAGCCAGGTGCTGTATCCTACGCTCAAGATATTTGGCTTTGATATTACCGGCCACTTTGTAACCGTTTATAATGGCCAGAAAGTAAATGAACCGATGCCGGATACTATATTTAATACCAATATCATCAGCCAATATGAGCATGATGCAAACAAAAAAGATACTGCGTATTGGGTAAACAGGCCGGTGCCGCTGGAAGCTGATGAAAGTCGCGATTTTATAGTGAAAGACAGCGTGCGCCTAAGGTATGAAGACCCTGCATACAGAGATAGTATGCGCCGGAAGTACAACAAAATTGATTTCATGGATATTGTGCTGTCGGGTATTAATTTATCTACCAAAGAATACAAGCATCGGTTTGTTTCTAATTCTATCATCAACGGATTGATAAACTATAATACGATCGAAGGCCTGAATATAGTGCCTAAAATAGGGTGGACTTATACAATAGATACCGGATATTCGTTAGTTACGAAGGTGGCTGCGCGTTATGGTTTCAGTAATACACATTTCAACCTGATAGGGCGCACCTATTACATACAGCAAAACAGGGCATGGCGCGGCAAGTGGTGGCGTGTAGGTGTAGAGGGTGGTAAATATGCTTTCCAGTACAATTATCGCAGTACCATCACGCCATTGTATAATACGTTTAATACACTGGTATATGCCGAAAACCATATGAAGCTGTACGAGCGCTGGAATGCAGCCGTGTTTTATGAAAAGAACTTTGGCAATGGTTTACGCTTTGATGTGAAGGCCGATTATCAAACCCGTATTCCACTGCAGAATACGACCGACTATACATGGGCGAAAAAGGAAAACCTGACCGATAATGTGCCCGAAGCACTGAAGCCATATACATGGGAACGGCATGATGCGGCCTTGCTAAAATTGGGTGTTACCTATCGCCCGGGGTACACGTATACTCAATACCCCGACTATAAAGTAGCCAATGGCAGCAACCTGCCACTCTTCAGCTTGCTATATGAAAAGGGCTTGCCGGGCGTGGCTAATAGCAAAGCCGACTATGATAAATGGCGTTTTAGTATAGAAGACGATATGAACCTGAAACTATTGGGTAGCTTGTCTTATAAAATAGCTGCCGGTGGTTTCCTGAATGATAAATATGTGAGCCTGCCCGACCTGATGCACCTGGCAGATAACCAGCTTCTGCTGGCAGCGCCATACCTCAACAGTTTTCAGCTGGCCAATTATTATCGAACCAGCAATACAGAAAAGATATATGGCGAGCTGCACTTTGAATACTACATGAAGGGGCTCCTGACCAATAAAATACCGCTGCTGAAGCAGGCAAGATGGTACCTGGTACTGGGCTCAAACACTTTCTATGCGGGTAATCATAATTATTACGTGGAAACCTTTGCCGGTATAGATAACCTGGGCTTTAAAGCGCTGCGCTTTCTGCGGGTAGATTTTGTGTATGCGTGGGATAAGTTCAACCAGACATCTTATGGATTCAGGGTAGGGATAGATCCTACAGGCATACTGCGTGGTGGTTTCGGGCTGGGGAACGATGGCGACGGCTGGTAAGGAATGAAATAATGTATTAGTTTCGCCGTTGCTGAACACAAATCATATGAAAATCGTAATTACCGGCGGTGCGGGCTTCGTGGGCTCGAACCTGGCGATAACGCTGAAGCAAACCTATCCGTCTTATAGCATTACTATATTTGATAACCTGCGCCGCAGAGGGTCAGAGTTGAACCTGCCTGCTTTTTTGCAACATGGCATTAGCTTTATACATGGCGATATCCGTAATCCGGAAGATTTGGAACAACTGGGCGAGTTTGACTGCATGGTAGAAGCATCTGCCGAACCCTCGGTAATGTCGGGACTGGACGGGTCACCTACCTATGTTATTAATAATAACCTGACCGGTTCTATTAATTGCTTTAATGCGTGCATTAAACATAAGGCTAATCTTATTTTTCTTTCTACCAGCCGCGTATATCCCATCAGTTTTATAGAAAATGCGGATTATACAGAATTGGAAACGCGGTTTTCCTTTACCGATAATCAGTCTATAAAGGGTATCAGCTCAAAAGGCATTTCTGAAGAACTGTCTTTAGATGCAGCACGTTCATTTTATGGAACCACAAAGCTGAGTGCCGAATACCTGATAAAGGAATACTGCGAGTTTTACGGACTGAAGGCGGCCGTAACGCGTTTTGGTGTAATAGCCGGTCCCCGCCAGATGGGCAAGACCGACCAGGGCGTAGTAACCCTGTGGATGGCCCGTCACTACTGGAAGAAGCCGCTGAGCTACATAGGCTATGGCGGGTTGGGCAAACAGGTGCGCGATATGCTGCATATAGATGACCTGATACGGTTGGTGGATATGCAGATACATAATATAGACGCCTTCAATAATAAGGTGTACAATGCGGGGGGCGGTAATTTTAGTTCGGCATCGCTGCTGGAGATGACACAGATATGCGAGGACATTACCGGTAATAAAATAGATATAGCTGCTGTAAAAGAAAACAGGCCTGCCGACCTGCGCATATATGTTACTGATAACACAAAAGTATCCGGCGAGCTAGGCTGGGCACCGCAGAAGAATGCGAAAGATATTTTCTCTGGTATATTCAATTGGATAAAAGAAAATGAAATCAGCCTGAAACCTTTATTAAGTTAATGCATGAAAGCAAACCTCAAAAACCCATACACTACCTGGAGCATTGTAGCAGCACTACTTGCCATCTTCATGCTCAATACGCCATTTGCAGTTCATCCTGAATTGGTGGATAAAGGGCCGTCATGGTTGGGACTGGATGTATCATGGCAGATGACGCTGAATTATGCCTTGAAAGAAAAATGGGTATGGGGGAAAGATATTGTTTACACATACGGGCCTTTGGGCTTTTTATCTACACGCATAGGTTGGGGCATACCGGCATGGCTGTTTTTTGTGTTTGATGTTTTCCTGATAGCTAATTTCTTTTTTCTGTTCCGGGACTTTCTGTTGGGTACTAGGGAAAAATTCATCGCCATCCTTATCATCGTTGTCACCACATTGCTTTTGGGTACCAACCATGGTTCCGATCTGTCCTGGGTTCTAACGGTGTTTATCTATTACTGGATGTTCAAGTCTTATAAAGAACCCCGAACATTCTATTTTGTCATGATGGCGGCCTGTATTGTCCTTTGCTTTTTTGTAAAGCTGAATGCCGGCCTTATTGGCATTACATTCCTGGGTGCGCACTTATTGAATTTGTTAGTGTACAAACGTATCCGGCTGTTTAAGGCGCTATGGATATTTGCAGGTGTGTTGGCACTGATTGGAATCTTGTCAGCCTTATTGCATGTACATCTTCCCGGTTATATCAAAGGTGCGTTTGAGATTATAAAAGGATATAATGACATAATGCATATAGATGAGGGTGATTATGGCAGGAGCCAAAGAAATATAGGCTACTTGTTGTTGTTTACACTCCTTTCGTTAGCTATACCGCTTACACATAGTTTTAAACAGCGCAAATTATCTACGCTTCTTTTCTCATTGCTGGTATTTGCTTACATCTTCCTGCTCAGGAAACAATCTATAGTCCGGAATGATGCGCAGCACTACTACGAATTTTTTGCTTACGCGCCCTTTGTTTTCCTGTTTGGCATTGTGCAGCTTTTGGATGAAACCTATCAGAAGTATATGGCCCGCGCTGTTTTTTGTTTTTCTTTGTTTGCACTGTTCATGATAGCAGAATATAATAATCGTCAAGTCGATAAAAGCTTTGAACAACGGTATCTTTTCTGGGGCAATTATTGGCGGCAATTGGGAGCCTTTGATACGAAGCAATATCAAACACAGGCAGATAAGCGGTATATACCACAGCGCGCATTAAGCTTGATTGGAAACAAAACGATAGATGTATTTCCCTGGGATAGTGAATATATTCTTGAAAACAAGCTGAATTATTCCCCCAGGCCTGTTTTTCAATCTTTTTCAGCGTATACAGAAAAACTGGGCAGGTATAATTATCAACATTATATAGATAAAGCGCCGCAAGTTATCCTGTATGATTATGAGAGTATTGATGGGCGATATCCTTTTAATGACGACCTTCTTGTGAATTTTTTCATCTGTAAAAATTATACCTTTGCAGACTCTTTTACGTCTAACGAAAGGCTGCGCTTAGTGTTGCTACGCAACCCGTCCGTTACGCCATTGGAAATTGTAGTGCCCAAAAACACAGTAGCCGGTATTAATAAGCCAATACCGGTAGACTGGGTGATGATGATGCAGATAGATATCGAAGAAACTTTTGCAGGGAAAATGCAGGCGTTTTTTAATACTACACCTGCTGTAATACTGAAAATGACCAGGGCAAATGGCTCGGTGGTAAAGTATAAAGTATCGAAAGAGTTGCTGAAATCTGGCATAATGGTTGATAGATGGGTAGCAAATACAACAGACTTTTATAAGTACTTGAACGATAAGAATACCCTGGATGTAATAAAGGAGGTTGAGTTGATTGCAGATCCTGATTATTATAAAGAGACAATAAAGATAAAATACATAAATATAAAGTAGTATAATATGGGTAAGGTGTGTTTGGTTACAGGTTCATCGGGCTTGATAGGAAGTGAGTCCGTAGCGTTTTTTGCCGACAAGTTTGATAAAGTAATAGGCATAGACAATAACATGCGTAAGTATTTGTTTGGTGCAGATGCATCTACCGAATGGAATACTACGCGCCTTGTAGAGGCCGTTGCCAATTTCGAACATAATGCAGCAGATATACGCGATATAGAGGCCTTGGATACTATATTTTCTCAATACGGTACAGATATAGAACTGATAGTACATACGGCAGCGCAACCCAGCCACGACTGGGCAGCACGTGAGCCTATTACAGATTTTACCATCAATGCTAATGGCACGCTGAACCTGCTGGAAATGACACGTAAGCATTGCCCGAATGCTACTTTCATATTCACATCTACCAACAAAGTATATGGCGATACGCCCAATTACCTGCCTCTGGTGGAAAAGGAAACACGCTGGGAGATAGACGAAAGCCATCCGTATTTTGCAAAAGGCATAGATGAGCTGATGAGTATAGACCACACTAAGCACTCCCTGTTTGGCGCTTCTAAAGTAGCGGCAGATGTGGTAGCGCAGGAGTATGGCCGATATTTTGGCATGAACGTGGGCATCTTCCGCGGTGGTTGCCTTACAGGGCCCAACCATAGCGGTACACAATTGCATGGCTTCCTTTCTTACCTGATGAAATGTGCTATTACAGGCGATCATTATACCGTATTTGGTTACAAAGGCAAGCAGGTACGCGATAATATACATGCCTGGGACCTGGTAAATATGTTCTGGCATTTCCACCAGGCACCGCGCCAGGGAGAAGTGTACAATGCCGGTGGTGGCAGGTTCTCCAACTGCTCTATGACAGAAGCTATCGGTATCTGCGAAAAGATAACAGGTAAGCCGATGAACTATTCCTATTCTGAAACGAACAGGATAGGCGACCATATCTGGTGGATAAGTGATACTTCTAAATTTGAATCACACTATCCGGGATGGAAGCTGCATTACAACGTAGAAGACATTCTGAGCCAGATACACCAGGCATTTCAACAAAGGGTAACAGCTTAATTTTGGGGCGATAGTACTATGAAGTTATCCGTTGTTATTCCGGCATATAATGAAGAGCAATCGTTGCCGGAAAGCCTGCCTGTGCTGCATGCTAAGCTGAAGAATGCAGGCATACCGCACGAAATTGTTGTAACCAACGACAATTCAAAAGACAATACCCTGCAGGCGCTGGAACAACTATCTCAGCAAATACCTACACTGGTTTACTATACCAACCCGGGCCCTAATGGTTTTGGCTACGCCATCCGTTACGGACTGGAACGCTTTACAGGTGACTGTGTAGCCATCATGATGGCCGATATGTCGGACTCGCCCGATGACTTGGTCGCTTTTTATCGCAAGATGGCAGAAGGTAATTATGACTGTGTATTTGGTAGCCGGTTTATGAAAGGTGGCAAGATAATAGACTATCCCCGCCATAAACTGATACTGAACCGTTTTGTGAACAATGCCGTGCGCATTGTATTCAGGATACCTTACAATGATTTTACCAATGCTTTTAAACTGTACAAAAAAGAAACCATAAAAGGACTGGCACCTATCCTTTCCCCGCACTTCAACCTGACGCTGGAGATGTCGCTGAAGGCAGTGATACGTGGTTATAGCTTTACCGTGCTGCCCAATAGCTGGACCAACAGGAAATACGGAAAATCGAATCTGAAGATAAAAGAAATGGGTAGCCGCTACTTCTTTGTATTCCTGTATTGCCTCATTGAAAAATTCTTCTCGCGCGGCGATTATAATAAGAAAGACTAGTTCCCTTTAGGATGATATATCCTGTTTAATAAATTGAGGATCGGGTTGGTCATCAGCGTAGTGATCAGCGCCATCATTACCATCATGGTAAATACCTCTGCAGTAAGAATACCCAGGTCGTAGCCTATGTTCAATACAATAAGTTCCATCAAGCCGCGGGTATTCATCAAAGCGCCAATGGCAAGGCTGGTGTAGTTTGATTCTCCGGTTATTTTTGCTGCCAATGCACTGCCACCCAGTTTACCAGCAACGGCAAGGCACGTTATCAATGCACAAACCGCCCATAACGTGCCATTATTCAGTAGTCCTATTTGCGTGCGCAGGCCAGTCAGCACAAAGAAGATAGGCAGTAATAGCAACAGCGCTACATCTTCTATTTTGTTGATGATAATTTTGCGAAAATCCCACTCCAGTGGCATCACTACACCGGTCATAAATGCACCGAATAAAGCATGGATACCTATTACCTCGCAACTCCATGCACTTAGCAACAGTATGATGAAGATGATGGCTATCGAAGATTGCTTGATGATATCATTGCCCGCTTGTGTCGCTATTTTTTTTAGCAGCGGGCGAATAATGAACAGCATCACACATACGTAAGCAACAGCGCCTGCTATAGAGTAGAATACAGAAGACATATCCTGTGCCTTCACAATAGCTATTACAATGGCCAGTATGCACCAACCTGTAACATCATCTACCGCAGCACTGGTGATGGCTATGGTGCCATGCCGGGTATCGCCTATCTTCCTTTCGCGGATAATGCGTGCCAGTACGGGGAAGGCCGTAATACTTATGGCAATACCCATAAACAATGCAAAGGCATGAAACGGTACATGGGCAGGTGCATATGTTTTGTACATGCCCAATGCCAGCCCTACCCCCAATGCATAGGGTATAATAATGCTGGTAACACTGATAAGTGTGGCAGCCCTGGCTTTTGCCTTGATGATATTCAGGTCCAGCTCCATGCCTATTACAAACATGAAGAGTATCAGGCCTACCTGGCTCAGCATTTGCAGGTTGCTCAGCGATGAGGCTGGGAATACAAATGCAGTATAAGCAGGGAATAGTGTGCCTAGTAACGATGGCCCCAATGCAATGCCTGCTATGATTTCTCCCATTACTGCGGGCTGCCCTATTTTTCGGAACAGGTACGCAAATATGCGTGAAGCGACGATGATGATGATGAGCTGTAATAAAAAAATAGAAAGCGGGTGGCTCATATCTATGGGGCGATAACAGGCATGAAAGATAGAAATATTATCTTGCCTGTCTAAATGCTTTCAGAAATGGTAACGGTACAAAACGAATACGATAGCAAAAAGGGTGTTTTTTATATAGAAGATAACGGCCAGCGTATTGCGGAGATGGTCTATGTTTTTTCAGGCGAGGGTATGTTTATTATAGAGCATACAGAGGTAGACCCTTCGCAGGAAGGCAAAGGGCTAGGTAAGCTGCTGGTAAAAGAAGCGGTAGAATGGGCACGCGAAAAGGATTATAAAATATTGCCGCTGTGCCCCTATGCTAAACGCGTATTTGAAAAAACACCTGAATATGCAGATGTGTTGTTTTCGATGAAGAAATGATTACTGCAGGCAAAAAATAATGGTAAGTTTGCTGCAACAGAAAAATAAACGGCCTGCATAGTTAAAGTGTGGAGCATTTTTATTTTCGATAGGTTCATATTTTTGCATACCCGTTTTTTAACGGGTATTTTCATTTAAGGTTACCCTTTACTTTTGTTCTTATCACATAAATCACATACTAAAAACATCAAACCATGAAAAAAATCTGTCTTGCGCTAGGCATAGTGCTTTCCGTATGCTCACTGTCCAGATCAAATGCACAACCATTTTTAAATGCCTCTTACGCGGATGTGTATTATCCGAATGTTGCCAATGTTTCGCAGTATGCCAACCTTACTAATTGTTACAGCTTTGGAAATGTGTTGTTCAACAACAGCAATGTATATGATGTATATGTGCATTGCTTTGATGGTGTAAGTTTGCCAAACACTAACTGGGGCTTTGCATGGGCGTTACGCGACCTCAGTGGTAGTGGCGGTTGGCTTACCGGGTACCAGTCAATGCCAACACCTTATGTCGGTGCCATTATGCGAAATATGGATATAGGCCTGTTGCAGCAAGCTAACGGAGATGTGCAAATTGTATTGGCATTCTGGGATCCCAATGTAGGGCACCAGGTAGCTTTTTACAGTATAGATCCTACCGGTGCCAGCAATGTCAGCTTAACGGGGCTTTCGTCACTGTCAACTGCTACCGCAGGCAATACACAATCCAGGATTAATCTTGACTGTAATAGCCTGAATACATTTGTACTCACCTGGGAAGAGAATAATAAGATATACAGTGCAGGTGGTA
>JANLJF010000089.1:0-14319 GCA_029255605.1 Azovibrio restrictus | reverse complement strand
TACCGTAATATTAAATGACCCTGCTAGAATGCCGGATGTAGCTTTGTGTAATTCCAATGCGGGTTTAAATGCTCATTACACATATCTCAACCTTGGTAACGGCTCAACAGGTGCTCAGGTTGAAGAAGCGGTTATCAATTTCAATAACGTCATTGTAGGGTCGCCGATAGCCCCGGTAATAGAAGATATGGCAGCGCCGGGTAATGTCATGCAGTATCCACGTATCGATTGTCCGGATAATGCAACAGATGATGATTGGAGCTATACCGTAATGGCTGAACAGCCGGGTGGAAACCATCTGATATTTGCATCTGTAAGGGTAAACAATATGCTGCCTGTACACCATTCTCTGAACGATGGTAGTATGCTTGCACCGGGGCCTATGGCTGATATGAGAGCATATAAAAACGATTATCCGGTTGTCGCGTTTGACAGGACGCCTGGATACATCCATTATTCATGGAGCATTATGCACCCATCGCTTACAGCATCCAGTTTACTATGGGACAGGGCGTACGTAGGTGTGATACTGGAAAATAATAATAATTATATTAATGACAGGTATTGGGTGATGGAGCAGAATAATGCTTCTAATTCAAATATTTTGAGGGGCGTAGCACTTTCTGGCCAAAATGATAATACGCCTGATTTATTCAGTACTGTCACATATGAAAACAGTGGTGAATATATCTCTTGCAAAATGGTGCCTTGGTTGAACACTGGCTTTAAAAATGGGCATACTACCGGTATTAGCACATTGCACGGGGCCTTTAAAGTTAGCGCCAGCCCTAACCCAACATCGTCTATTGTTACGTTGAATATAGAGGGTAGTAATCCTGATGGGATATATGAGGTAAATATGGTAGATGTAGCAGGCAAAAACGTATTGAAGTATGTCGGCAATTTATCACAAGTAAATGGTGCATTGGCATACAGTTCACAACAACTGCACGCCGGTATTTACTTTATTAGTGTAAAAGAAGGAGGTACTTCCAATACGCAACTGCTGAAGGTAGTAAAACAATAAGTAGGCTAAATATATAAAACACCAAAGCCTCTGTCTTATCAACAGAGGCTTTATTTTTGTAGTCCGACCTGGATTCGAACCAAGACTAACTGAACCAAAATCAGTTGTGCTACCTTTACACCATCGGACTAACTGGTGTTTACCTTGTTCGCATAACAGATAAGGACGGGCGTGTAGATGTAAGGCGATTATCTGTAAGGTGACAATAGGTTTTAATCAAACGATAATCCCTTGAAAGTATTAACTAACAAGGGATTTTTTTTGCAGGTTGCGTAGGCTTTCTTCAGATAACCATCCTGGTTCGTGAAAATAATTATACATAAATATACAATGCATCTGATTCTTATGTATATTTACATAGCATTCTAATTTATCATCTAACAAAGACGCAGTCATGAGAAAACTTATTTTAATGTTAATGTGGTTCCCATTTACATGTTTTTCGCAGGAACAGGAAGCGGATCCCGACTATGTGCCTATTGTAAAGAAGCCTCTGTTTGAAAACAATCAAGGCCCGGTTTTATTGTTCGATGCGGGGCATAATAATTTTCATAAACCCGACGATAAGTTTGCTGCATTTGCAAAGGTTGCTAAGGCAGATGGTTTCCGTTTACAAACACTCGCCGGGTCTATAAAAAATGAAACCCTTCAGGATGTCAAAGTATTGGTAATAGCCAACGCATTGAATGAGAAAAATGTAGGTAGTTGGCAGTTGCCCGTGTACCAGGCTTTTACGGCAGAAGAAGTAGAGATTATCAGGAAATGGGTAAGTGAAGGGGGCAGGTTGTTCCTGATAGCAGATCATATGCCATTTGCCGGTGCAGCAGAAGCATTGGCAGGGTCTCTGGGCTATACTATGTACAATGGATTTGCCATGGAGGGGCCGGGTAGAAAATATGATGTTTTTACTTTTGATAATGATATGTTGAAGCGTACAAGCCTAACCGATACCCATAGCTCTATTGACACTGTTATTACTTACACCGGCCAGGCATTTAAGATACCGGAGAAAGCTACGTCTATTCTTAGCTTCAATTCAAAATATAAAATACTGATGCCAGAAGTTGCCTGGCAATTTAGTAAAGACATGAAGATGATAAATGCTGATGGCTTAAGCCAATTGGCCTATAGTAATTATGGTTCAGGAAAGGTGGTGGTGTCAGGAGAAGCAGCTATGTTTACTGCTCAGAAGGTTTCGGGGGTTGTTAAGTTTGGATTGAATTCAAACATGCCCAACGACAACTTAGAGCTTTTACAGAATATATTGGAATGGCTTGCCCGGTAAGATGGTAGAACGATTTGGGTAATTCCTGTATGGAATACAGCACTAAAATGTTGTAATCTTGACTTTGAAAAACGTAAGGGGTTAAAGGCTACTAAACGTACCATAAAACAATAACGCTCATAATCAATAGATTATGAGCGTTTCGTGTAGTCCGACCTGGATTCGAACCAAGACTAACTGAACCAAAATCAGTTGTGCTACCTTTACACCATCGGACTAACTGGTGTTGCGGGATGCAAAGGTAGCGTCTGTTTCCAAAAAGGCAAAACTTTTCTCACAAATATTTTTTTAGAATAGGTTGTCGCAGGCTTCATAAAAAAGTTTCTCAACATCGTTATTTCTGTCATGAAATGCGTCTTTTTTCCATTAGGTTTGCTGTGGATTCCCTTTAATATAAGTTAGCACATGTCTCTTGCGGCAAACCCGCGTCAGTTTGTTATAAGGCTCATTTTTATCAGTATCGCGGTGGTGATGCTGATACGGCTTTTCTTTTTACAGGTAGTAGAGGATAAGTACAAGGTAATGGCCAATGATATCGCCATCCTGCGAAAGGTGGTATATCCGCCCCGCGGTGCCATTATGGACCGTAAAGGAAGGCCTATGTTATATAATGTGAAGGTATATGACCTGATGGTAACCCCACGGAACGTGACCAAGCAACTGGACACAAATGCCCTGTGCCAGGCGCTGCGGATAGATATACCCACCTTTGAAAAGCTGCTGAATAAAACCCGCATCAAAAATGGCCCGATGCGTAAAGGGGTCTTCATGGAAGAGCTGACACCCGAGCAAACAGCCCGTTTCCAGGAAAATATATACCTCTTCCCGGGCTTTGAAATGGCAGAACGCTTTACCCGCACCTACCCCAATGCAAGTGCGGCACTGATACTGGGTTATATAGGAGAGGTATCGCCCGAAATGCTGAAAAAAGAGCAATATGCATCTTACCAGCAGGGCGACTATACCGGTATGAACGGACTGGAGCGCAGCTATGAAGATGTATTGCGCGGGCAGCGCGGTGTGCACTTCCTGGAGCGTGATAACTTCAACCGCCCACGTGAACCATATAGGGGTGGGGCATTAGATACACCGGAAATAGCAGGCCGCAGCCTGGAACTATATCTGGATGCAGAACTGCAGGAATATGCCGAAAAACTGATGGTGAACAAGCTGGGTAGCGTAGTAGCCATAGACCCAAGCACGGGTGGCATACTGGCTATGGTGAGTGCACCGAGTTACGACCCTAACCTGTTGAAGGGTAGAGACAGGGCGCGCAACTATTCAAAATTATATAGCGATGCTACCAAGCCGCTGCTGAACAGGGCTACGCAGGCCTCGTACCAGCCGGGCTCTACTATGAAGCCCATGACGGCGCTTATCGCGCTGGATGTGGGGGCTATCACGCCATCATTCGGTTACCCTTGTGCAGGTGGTTATTATGCCTGCGGCAGGCGCATCGGTTGCACCCATAGTGGTGGTGGCCACGCTGCTAACCTGAGAGTGGCATTGGCAAACTCCTGCAACTCTTACTTCGTACACATCTTCCGCCTGATAGCAGATGCCAGGAAGTTTGGCAATGTAAAAAAAGGTGTGCAGGCATGGGCTAACTATGGCAAGTCTTTCAGCTTCGGGGAAAAGACGGGTGTGGATATACCATTTGAAGGTAAGGGATTGCTGCCCGATAGTAATACATACAACAAGATGTACAATGGTTCGTGGAACTCTTGTACCATGCTCTTTGTAGGTATGGGGCAGGGCGAGGTGGCGTTGACACCCATACAGCTGGCCAATGCCATGTGCATCATTGCCAACAAGGGTTTCTATTACAAGCCCCACTTCGTGAAGTCGATAGGGGGCAACACTAAAGACCCTGTATTGAAACCGTATCTTGAAAAGCACGTGGTAACACACATTCCCGATTCTACGTTCGATATAGTAGCCCGTGGTATGCAGGATGTGGTAGAGCGCGGTACGGGTACGGTAGCCCGCATGGATGGCATAGAGATATGTGCCAAAACAGGTACGGTGGAAAACAAAGCCGTAGTGAATGGGCAGGCAATGAAAATGAAAGACCACTCCGTGTTCGTAGCATTTGCACCCAGGGTGAACCCCAAAATAGCCATCGCAGTGATAGTAGAGAATGCAGGCTATGGTGCTACATGGGCAGGCCCTGTCGCCAGCCTGATGATAGAAAAATATCTGCTGGATAGCGTATCTGCCAAACGAAAACACTTGGAGCAAAAATTGTATAATGCTAACCTGGTTAATAAGTACATCTTTGCTATCGATTCGGCACAACGATTGAGGGACCAGGCACGTATGGAAAGAAGAACGAGGCTGCGCCTGGCAGAGGATAGTGCCGGTAGGGTGCAGGACACGATCAGGGCCAAAAGGTTCCTGCACAGGTATTACACAAATAAAAACAGGGAATAAAAAACTAAGGAGACAGCACTTTATATGAGCGCTACCAGTAAATCGATTTTCAGCAGGCTAGATGGGGTAACACTTTTACTCTACATATTGCTTGTGCTTATAGGGCTTACCGCCGTATTCTCGGTAGAATACCGCAGTACAGACCCTAGTATATTTATGATGAACAAAAGCCATATGCGTCAGTTCATATGGCTGTGCATTTCATTATTTGTTGGCTTGCTTATCATCTTTACAGATAGTAAATTCTTCTCCTCGTTTGCATACCTGTCATACACCATAGGGCTTTTCCTGCTGCTGATAACCATATTCGCCGGGGTGGATATAAAAGGGTCGCATTCATGGCTGGGGGTAGGGAGTGTGCGCTTTCAGCCGGGCGAGGTGTGTAAGATATTTACATCCCTTGCACTGTCTAAATTCCTGTCATCGCCGGAGACCAATTTCAATACACTCAAGCACCGTATTATAGGCGCTGCATTGGCATTAGGGCCTGCGGTGCTCATTATCCTGCAAAAAGAAACGGGCCTGGCGCTGGTGTATTTCTGTTTCTTCCTGGTGATGTACCGGGAAGGGCTGCCGAATATTATACTCATCATCGGTTTTTCCATGGTGGCTTTAACGCTGGCCACGCTATTGGTTGACAGGTGGATACTGTTTGGTGTCATCACGGCACTGACCATAGGCGGCGGCTACCTGATACGCAGAGAACTAAAACGGAATATAGTAGCACGCATTGTAATAGTAGGTGTATGGTTGTTTTGCATACTGTTTTCACAAGTGCTGGTGCCTTTTGCCTTCAAGCATGTACTGCAGAAGCACCAGGTAGAACGTATCTATTCTACATTGGGCCAAGATGTTCCCCAGGCTTACCAGAGAGAAACACAGAAAAATGGGGAGGTTAAAAAAGGAAATGTGTCGGACTATAACGTAAAGCAATCAAAAATTGCTATTGGTTCCGGTGGCTTCTGGGGCAAAGGTTTCCTGAATGGAACCTCTACCAAAAATGCATTTGTACCCGAACAGAACACTGACTTTATCTTTTGTGCCATTGGGGAGCAGTTTGGGTTCTTTGGCAGCGCGATACTCATCATCATATATGTATCACTGATGCTGCGGATATTATTTCTCGCAGAGCGTCAGCGTTCGGCATTCAGCCGTATATATGGCTATTGTGTGGCATCTATCCTGTTCTTCCATTTTGCCATCAATATCTCTATGACCATAGGGCTGGCACCGGTTATCGGTATCACATTGCCATTCCTTAGTTATGGTGGTTCTTCACTGCTATCGTTCAGTATCCTCATATTTATATTGTTGCGGTTGGATTCTGACAGGCAGGTGATGATACGCTAATAAATCAACCTTATAGAATAAGACGTAATTTTGCGCTGTGGCTAAAATATTTCCATTATCCGAAGGTGTTTTTACGGTAGGGCACGATAAACAGTTTGTTCCGTTTAGTTTGCAGAATGATGAATTGACCAACCGCCCCACAGGGTCGTTGCTGGTAGAAATTTTACCTTTCCTGGTAGTGACAGATAAAGATATAATGGTGCTGGATACCGGGCTTGGCTTTAAGGCAGCAAATGGTGAAATGCAGATACACAACAACCTGCGTGCGCTGGGTTATGAACCGGAAGATGTAACGAAAGTATTGATGTCGCACCTGCATAAAGACCACGCGGGTGGCGTGATATATAAAGATGCCAATGGTGTTGTAAAGACCACTTTCCCCAATGCTGCTTATTATGTGTACAGGCCCGAGGCCGATTTTGCATTGACAACTGGTTACCCCTCCTTTCAACCCGAAGAAATAGAACCCCTGCTATCCTCATCGCAAGTGCAATGGCTGGATGGGGAAACCGGTACCATAGATGGTTATATCACCTTCACGCATTCCGGTGGCCATAGTCCGCAGCATGTTGTGTATCTGATAGATGATGGTACGGATAAAATCTTTTTTGGTGGTGATGAAGCCCCGCAGCTAAAGCAGATGAAGATAAAATACGTGGCCAAGTACGATTATGATGGCAAAAAAGCGATGCAATTACGTGAGCAATATGCGGAACAGGGTATAGCGGAAGGTTGGCAATTCCTGTTTTATCATGATGTGCAAACACCCGTAGCCAGGCTGTAATCAGCGTTTTTCGTTAGGCCTGCTGTGGTACTGTTTCAGTTGCTGTATCAGCATTTTTTTAAACTCGCGTTCGGCATCATACAGTTGCGATAGCTGTTGTGCAGAGATGACTTTCAGAAACTCGTCTTTATACTTTTTGCGCAGGTTCAGTATTTTCTCTTGCGCCTCAATGTCTTCATCTATGTTGCGCATGGCGTTTCCATGTTGCTCTTTATAAGCACGGCGCACGGCGCGCATCTCATCGCCATAGCGGTTATACACCGGCCAGAAGCGTTCTGCCTGTTCGGGTGTCAGGTTTATTTTGTCGGTGATATACGCCACTTTTATCGCATGTATCTTTTCAAACTTTTCACCTCTGGGTTGTGCCAGCAACGTAGTACAACTCAACGCCATCAATACGATAATATTTATTAACTGTTTCATTTCCTTCTGCAATATATTAATTCACAATGGGTTGTTCGCCCTCACTTTCATCCAGGTAGTTTAGTATATCCTGTTCGGATATTTCATTCGTCAGGTTGTGTAAGCCTTCGGTGCTTAGGTTGCTTACCAGCATATCTGTATCAAATTCATCAATATGCTGTACTATATAATCATTAATAGCATCTTGCGGCAATGCTGCCAGTTGTGCCGATATAGACGGTTGTTTTTGGTTATTGTATATGCTATATCCGCCAATGCCCAGACCTATCATCAGCACCGCTGCTGCAGCCCAGCGCACATTTTTCCATATGCGGTTGCCCAGCGGTAGCACCTTCGTTGTTGGCTTATCTGCCTGTTTTACCGCTTGCAATACCTGTTGCGGCAGGTTTTCAAAATATCCCACAGGTGTGGTATATGGGTTAGGTTTATCGATAGGCAGCTCACTTGCTGCTTTGTTCAGCACATTGGCTGCCAGGTTTTCAAAATAGCCTCGCGGCATTTCAAAAGGCATGTTTTTACCAATGCTGAATGTTGGTTCCGGAGCATCTGCCAGGCGGATAGTATCTAATACATTTTCATTCAATGCCTCAAAATAGCCTTGCGGCACGTAGTATGGCATATGACGCGGCATATCAGCAAGCCTGCTATTCAGCTCTTTCAGCTCATTCACTATGTCGTTGCTCCGTGTCATTTATAGTTAGACTTTCTAATGTATTATTGGTTTAATTCTCCCAGCAGGAATGCTTCTACTTTTTTTACCGCATGGTGGTAAGATGCCTTTAGCGCGCCTGCCGATGTATCCAGCACCGTAGCCATTTCTTCATAAGGCATTTCATCATAATACCGCAGGTTGAACACAATGCGCTGTTTTTCAGGCAGTGCCTGTATGGCCTGCTGCAGTTTCCACTCTATCTTCTGCGCGTCAAATCCTTTCTGGGCTACCAGCTTATTTTCCAGTGCCGTTTCATGGTCGGATAACGATGCCGATGCGCGGCGTTTTTGCTGGTCTATCCATGTCAGCGTTTCATTAGTTGCTATGCGGTATAGCCAGGTGTACAGGTTGGCTTCCTCACGAAAATCACCCAGGTTCTTCCACACTTTAATGAATACATTCTGCAATATATCGTTTGTGTCTTCATGTTCTACTACCATTCGCCTGATGTGCCAATACAGCTTCTCCTGGTATTTCTGCACCAGTTGCGTAAAGGCCATCTCCCGTGTTTGTTCACTTTTGAAAGACGCCAGTATTACGTTGTCTTCTATTTGTATAGCCGTTTGGGCCATGTTTCGGGGCTGTTAATTAGTATATAGACTATCTGAAAGTAGTTAAGTTTAATATCATGCCATAATGTTTTTAGTTTTGTGCCCTATGCCATCGTTCCAGGACTTGAAGATCATTTTTTTCGGTACGCCCGATTTTGCCGTTGCATCGCTCGATGCACTGATGCATGCGGATGCCAATGTAGTAGCCGTAGTAACAGCCCCCGATAAGCCTGCGGGCAGGGGCAAGCAATTGCAGGCATCGGCTGTGAAAGAATATGCACTGGCAAAAAATCTGCCGGTACTGCAACCTGAAAAACTGAAAAATCCTGAGTTTGTAGCCGAGTTAAAAGCGCTGGGTGCCGACCTGCACGTGGTAGTAGCCTTCCGTATGTTGCCGGAAGTGGTTTGGAATATGCCGGCAATGGGCACAATCAATGTGCATGCTTCGTTACTTCCGCAATACCGTGGTGCCGCCCCTATCAACTGGGCTATTATTAATGGTGAAAAGGAAACCGGCGTTACCACTTTCAAGCTGCAGCATGAAATTGATACCGGGAATATACTGCTGCAACATAGGGTAGCTATAGAACCTGAAGATAATATTGGCACCTTATATCAAAAGCTGATGCACGAAGGTGGCAGGCTGCTGGTAGAAACGGTTGAAGGGCTTGCTGCCGGTACTTTGGAGGAAGTAGCACAGGCAGACGTAGCAGAAGGTGAACTGAAGCACGCACCTAAAATATTCAAAGAGCATACACACATCAACTGGCACCAGCCGGTAGAACATATACATAACCTCATCAGGGGCCTATCGCCCGTGCCTGCAGCCTATACAATGCTGCAAGATAAGTTCCTGAAGATATACCATGCCCACTATCTGCTGGATGATGCACACCATTTACCGCCCGGCACGATGCATACCGATAATAAAACCTTTATGCGCTTTGCCGCAAGCGATGGCTGGCTGTATGTAGATGAAGTGCAGCAGGAAGGTAAAAAGCGGATGGATGTAGAAGCCTTCCTACGCGGTTTCAGGGGATAAAGTCTCAGCAAAATATTGCACAGCGAGGGCATAGCCTTTCATGCCCAGCCCTGTAATGCAACCTACGCATTTAGATGCGGTGTAAGAGTTTTTGCGATAAGCCTCGCGGGCATAGATGTTGGATATATGCACTTCTACCACCGGTATACCAATGGCAGTGATAGCATCGGCAATGGCAATACTGGTATGCGTATAGGCACCGCCATTCAGTATTATGCCTTGCACCTTACCGCGGCAGCTATGCAGGTAGTTGATAAGCTCGCCCTCTACATTGCTTTGATAATAACTGAATGAGATGCCTGCAAATTGCGCTTTCAACTGCTCCAGGTAGCTTTCAAACGGCTGGTTGCCGTATATATCTGTCTCGCGGGTGCCGAGCAGGTTCAGGTTGGGGCCGTTTACAATAGCAATCTGCAGCATGTTTTTTATAATTTAAGGCAAGATAATAAAAAGCGAAGAGTGTATTTTTACATCATACAATCGCCACCCCATGCCAACAATTGAAGAACTGCTTATTACCAAGCCGATAAAAGACCCGTACAACCGCGCGCTGCTCAGCATCATGTATACCGGTAGCTGGCTGGTAAGCAGGATAACCAAGCTATTGAAGCCCTACGGCATATCAGAGCCGCAGTATAATGTGTTGCGCATACTGCGGGGGCAGCATGGCGAACCCATCAATATGTTTGCCGTGCAAAACAGGATGCTGCAACGCATGTCGAACGTATCGCGGCTGGTAGATAAGCTGGTGGAGAAGGGACTGGTGCAACGTACACAAACCAAAGAAAACAGGCGCATGGTGGACCTTACCATTACAGAAAAAGGACTGGCGCTGCTTACGCAGCTAGACCCTGTTATTGGTGATTACATGCACAGCATTGCCAAAAACCTGAAGAAGGATGAAGCAAGAACGCTGAGTGAATGGCTGGATATTTTGAGAAACGAATAAAGCATACGAGTAGTGTGGGATGCCTACCTGAAGGGGTTTAAAGCTTATTTACAGTTGGAACGCTCTATGGCCGATAATACCATAGAAGCCTACCTGCACGATGCAGAAATGCTGGGCGATTATATCCGCGCATCACATGCAGGGTTGGGCGTACATGCAATTGAATTACCACACCTGCAGTCTTTCCTGGTGCATATACATGAGCTGGAGTTATCGGCCGGTACACAGGCACGGGTTATCAGCGGTATTAAGTCTTTTTTCAGGTACCTGCTTTTAGAAGAGGTGATAAGCAAAGACCCGACAGCCCTGCTGGAAGCACCTAAGCTGAAACGGGCATTGCCATCTTTCCTGAGTGTAGATGAGATAGACCAGCTATTTGCAGCTATAGACCATAGTACGCCTGAGGGGCAACGAAACCGTGCCATGCTGGAAACCATGTATAGCTGTGGGCTGCGTGTAAGCGAGCTTACCAGCCTTGCACTGTCCAACCTGTATATAGATGTTGGTTTTATCCGCATTATAGGCAAGGGTAATAAAGAAAGGCTGGTGCCTATAGGTGGCAAGGCAGTAACACAGATAAAGCTATATCGCGACCATGTGCGTACACAAGTGCCTGTTAAAACAGGGCAGGAAGACATACTCTTCCTCAATAGGCGTGGCAGTGCGCTATCGCGTGTAATGGTTTTCATGATATTAAAAGACCTGACGGCGAAAGCCGGCATCAAGAAGAACATACATCCGCACACATTAAGGCATTCCTTTGCTACGCACCTGGTAGAAGCCGGTGCAGACCTGCGGGCCGTGCAGGAAATGATGGGGCACAAAAGCATTACCACAACCGAGATATACACTCACCTGGACCGCGGCTACCTGCGGCAGACCTTAGAGAAATATCACCCTCGGTTTGGTAGCAGATAAGCAACAGTTTTATTATATTTAAGTAGTATTTATTCTACAAATGACTTTTAACCGAAGAAACTTTATCAGGTCGGCCGCCTTACTGGCCACTCTCCCGCTAAGCGAACTGGATGCTTTTGCGGCTAAGGGGAGCCTTAGCCGCCATGCACCCCCTGTAGCTGACGATGATGAAACGTATTGGCGGAATGTCCGCCAGATGTTCCCGATCAGTAAAAGCCTTGCCTATTTGAATAACGGTACGATGGGGCCATCGCCCTATCCTGTAATTGAAGCGGTGCATGCCGGTATGGTATTAGCCGACCGCGATTGTAACTATGGCGGGTGGGAAGCTACTTCGGCTAAAATAGCAGGTTTGGTTGGTGCATCACCCGGTGAAATAGCGCTGACGCATAACGTAACAGAAGGCGTGAACATTATGTGCTGGGGCCTGCCCCTGCGAAAGGGTGATGAAGTGATTATGACTACGCATGAGCATGTGGGCGGGGCTTTCCCCTGGCTGAACAGGCAAAAACTGCATGGCATCGTATTGAAGGCCTTTACCCCTGCAGCTACCGCGGCAGAAACGCTAAACAGAATAGCCTCCCTGATTACGAAGAAGACAAAAGTAATAGCCATACCACACATTCCCTGCACACAAGGGCAAATACTACCCCTGCAACAGATATGCCGGCTGGCAAAGGAGAAGGGTATATATACATTGATAGACGGGGCACACGGCCCCGGCATGCTACCGCTCGACCTGCATGAGCTGGGTTGTGATGCCTATGCATCGTGCTGCCATAAGTGGATGCTGGGCCCTAAAGGAACGGGCTTTCTGTACGTGCGGGAAGGCTTTCAATCCGTTCTGCAGCCTTACTTTGTAGGCGCAGGTGGTGATGACGGCAAATGGAATATGGCAGCTACACCCATAGAAATGGGTGCCTATGCCCCTGATGCGCACCGTTATTATAGTGGCACGCAGGCAGCAAGCCTGTTTAAAGGTGTAGATGCAGCCGTTGATTTTATAGAGACCATAGGCATAGACAACATCCATAACCGGATAAAAGCATTGGGTAACTATATTTATAATGAATTGACGTCCTTTGGTGATAAAGTAGAAGTAATAACCCCTGCAGAGCCCCAATCGCGGTGTGCCATAATAGGCTTCCGGGTAAAGGGTATAGATAATAACAAATTTTATACCTATTGCCTGGAAAATAGTGTACGCATCCGTTATGTAGCAGAAAATGGCCTGCAATCGCTGAGGGTATCTACACACATCTACAACAACAAGCAGGAAGTAGATAAGCTGATGGAACTGATCAGTGATAAGACTTAGTTAAGGCTTACTTCCAGATATTAAAGTTGAGCGTTAGCTTTTTTTCCTGCAAAAGCCTTCGCCAATCGATAAACAGGAATAGGAGGACTACCAGCATACCTGCTATAGTACCAACGATATTTTGCCATGATACCAGCCCGGCAGCTATCTCAGTTGTGTTGCTTACAATGTAATTACCGGCATGCACCATAATCGTGTCTATAATGAACTTGCCTACCAGGAAGGCCGGTATGATGGCCAGTGTATTGATGCGCGATATGCCGGCAGCCGTAAACAGAGGTGTAGATGGCAGTGGCAATACCGTATAAAGCAGCACAAAGACCTCACCTTCCAGTTGTTCTCGTTTAGGCGGGAGCCTATATACATCATGTCTTCATTCTTTTGCTCTTTCAGCAACCGGGAAGAAAAGTAGGGTATATACAGGCTGTATAAATAGCGGCCAGTGGCTGAACCGACAACGCCAACTATCAATACCGGCCATATATTCAGACCATAGCGCACCTGTAAAAATACCATCACCGTCCATGCAGGCGGGCCAAAGAAAGGGATGAGATCGACAGCAAGAGCGGCAATAAAGACAAGTAAATATAATAGTACATCCACGATAGGGATGAAATTACTAAATAACAGAAAGAATAAGTACCTGCATATAGCAGGTACTTACCCATTCGCGCTGATGTATTCTTACCGGATGTGCATATTGCCGGCTGCATCGTAGATGATGCGGGCACCGCCGGGTGAATTGGCGCAGGTGCCGCAATTAGGCAATACGGCTGATGACGGGAACTGAGCACAAGGCCATGGGCCTGCGCCATCACCTACAGATGTGCAGATGGGTGTGCATGCTGCCGGTGCCGCCCAGCAAACACGGTAGCCTACATCCTGGCCCGGAGGGCAGGCGCATGCAGGCAGTGCTACTGTAGTAATGCCACCGGGCACCACTACGGTACCGCATTGACTGTTTACCATGCAGGTAATGGGATCGTAACAATAAGCCCTGATAACAATGGGGCAATTGGTGTAGTTAGTAACTGTTTGAGATTGTGCTGCAAAGCCGAGAATGCACAGCATGGCAGCGATGAATAGTTGTTTCATGTTTCATGGTTTTTATAATGATAAAATAAAAGGGCCGAAAGGTGAGGTGAATAGCGCGAATAATTCAAAAATAGTGAATTTGTATATGTGTTGATAGTTTTTGATAGTTTTTATAGGGTTTTGAAAGGCTACTATTGATTATCAATGCATTGCATTGTTCCATTGTTTCGGTTTGTTTTCCATTGGCGGTAAAATGTTTATTCATAGGTTCGGCTATTTGTTGTTTGCAAATATACGTCAAAAAAATGTTTTTGTGTGTTTAGTTAGTATGCATGATAAATCTTGGTAAATGCCAAGATTTATCATTTTAATGCGCGGCAGCTTTGCAGTAAAATAAAATGTATGAAACATAACCGCTTTGTAAATGTTGCCAGTGCAGTACTGATAGTGTTCTCCGCCTTTTCATTGTTAATGGTGAGTGCAATGGCCTTC
>JANLJF010000088.1 GCA_029255605.1 Azovibrio restrictus | reverse complement strand
ACCCATTGGGTGTGGTTCATTTTTAAATTGCCCATTCCAACCTTGGTTTATATCTGAAGTTTCAAACACTTTGGCGCCCCAACGGTTGAATATTGTGAAGCTCTTAAGTGACGCATCGCCACGACGTAATACCTTAAATTCAGCATTAGGATTAGAGCCCGGGCTAAATGCGTTTGGCAATGAAATGATGCTTTCAGCGTCAACAATTACATTTATAGAGTCGGTAGCTGTACAACCTGCTTCTGTTGTTGCTGTAACAAAGTAGCGTGTGTTGACCTGTGGTTGTGCCATCGGGTTTGAAATAGTCGTTTTGCTAAGACCCACAGGAGGGAACCAGCTATAGTAAGCAGCATTGCCTTCCGGATCCATTTGATATGATTCGCCGGGATAAATTGTTATTGAATCGGGCAGGAATACTGTGGCTTTAGGATGCACTGTTACTTTTACGTATCCTGTATCATTACAACTATTGGTATCTATAGCAGTCACCATATATGTTTGCGTTGAGGTAGGAGACACTACCGGATCATAACTCTTGTTATCAGATATACCAAAATCAGGGTACCAACGGAAACTGCTGAGGCCATTACCGGTCATATGTATGGTTGCAGATGCACCCGGACATAATGAGGTATCACCTGTTGCTTGCATGAAGTCGGAAGGGAAAACAGTTAATGTTACATCATCATTATCGGTACAACCGGCCGATGTGCTGGCTGTTAATGTGAGAGTTGTGGTTTCTTTAGCGAAGAATATCGGGTTAAGAATATTCGGATTATCTAAAGAAGCGCCCGGAGTCCATTGTAACGTAAATGGATAGGTTGAAGGTGTAACTGTTCCCGTCATTTTCATCGTGTCGCCTGAACACATACTGGCATCTGCATCAACAGTTACAACGGGAACCGGTTGCAGGTCGATAAAGAAGCTTGATATACTATCCTGGCATGTGCCATAAGATGCTTTCAGTGTATACATATAGTTGCCCACAAAGGCAGGTGTAATTATAGGATCTATAACCGTAGTGCTCGAGAATGCACCCGGAGCCGGGTTAGTAGATTCCCATGTATAGGTATACCTGCTATCGCCGGTTACTGAAACTTGGAAGCTTTGTCCGTTGCATATTGCAGTATCTGGTGTGTTAATAGTAAACCCATCTAAAACATCAACAAATACGGTATCGTAAGCTTTACATACGTTTTGAGATGATGAGATTTCTACTGCATAAGTAATGTCGGTATTAGGATTTACAGTCGGGTTGCTGAGTGTATCACTATTAAGGAAAGTATTAGGTGTCCACTTAATGTTGTAGTTAAACCCGGCAGGTGGGTTTATTTTCAAATCAAGCTGTATCGGGTTGTTAGGGCAAGTTATGGTGTCCCTCAGAGGGGTGTATACAGGACCGGCTTTGATGTCTACTTCAACAGTATCCCTGCTTCTTGAACAGAATGAACTGGCATTAGAAACCACTACATAGCTTGTAGGCAGGCTAGGGGTAGCAATTGGAGATTTACAGTTAATGCAGCTTAAACTGCTGGTTGGTGAGCCACCAGGTAATACACTCCATTGAAAATTGTTACCGCCTTTCACATCGAGGAATGCTGTTTGTGATGCACAAATACCGGTATCCGGAACTGCTATAGTAGGAGGCCATATATACATTGGTAATGTAATAGTATGGTATATCAATATACCCGGAGGTTTACAGGTAGAATCACGCACTGTTAATATCAATGATTTAAAGCCGGAGTCTAAAGCCGTTGGGGTCCATGAGAAACAACCTCTTATAGAATCACTTTTTTGGTTGGTATAAGTTATTGTAGCAGTTGGCATGGCAAAGGCATGGTTATCTTCAGCTATCAGTATGGCTTCCGTATCGGCTGTCTGAATGTTAAAGCAGAACTCAAGCTTTTCGTTCGTACAACCATTTACCCTGTTGCTTACATAGGCCCCGCCGGTGATAGTGCTTGTTATTGGTGTAACTGTAGGGGCTGTAGAGCTACAGGCCAAAACCTGAACCTGTACGTCACGCATTATCGAACCTATTTTCCTGCCTCCCCGATATTCATTCGTTCGGACGGTAAGTGTCGAGCCACCTGCTAAGGATGGTGTAAAGGTTAGATTCCCACTTACAGCATTTACGTTGAAGGTATTATTGGTTTGTATCGGGTTATTGGGTATGACGTAAGCAGGGGTTCCCGCCTTGAAACCAATAGCAGGTGGTGGGGTAGAGCAACTGGAACCATTTAACGGTTCTATTACTTCTGTCGATAAGGAGTCTCCATCTATGTCGATAGCCCCATTATTATATGTGGTGGGCTGATTAATACAAACATACGGGACGGGTTTAATAGAAAAGTATGGGGAGGAGTTGGTATCGGAAATCGTATTATTTAATGTGGATTCCAGGTATAAGTTACCCCCATTGATATTCTGGCTGAAGTTCCGCGCACTTATCCAAACTGCAAATTTATATGCATCGCACTTGCCCGGTGGCAAGGTGACTATGACCGAATACCACCATTCCCGGTAACCGGGTATAGTAGATCCCGGGTCTTCGCATTTAGTAGGATAGCCGGAACAACCTGCTGCTACCGGAGAACCATTAGG
>JANLJF010000087.1 GCA_029255605.1 Azovibrio restrictus | reverse complement strand
TGGAACTAGAACAGCTTTGGGTGGCATGCCGTATCCTGTGCACCAGCACTTACTCTTTCAATAAGCTACTTATGAAAGTCATTATGAAGCAAGGCGCCGAAACGACTGAGAATGGTGGCGTATCGCGCAGGAAGTTTCTGAATTATGCAGGCGCGCTGGCAGGTGCCGGTTTGCTGATAGCCTCCTGCTCTAAAGACCCAGACCCTGTGCCATCTACCGGTGATGCCTTGAACCTGGGTAGCAATGACGAAGGTCTTTTGAATTATGCCTACCTGCTGCAGCAACTGGAAGCTGCATTTTACACGGAAGCCTTGAAACGCAAGTTTGTGGGCATGACGCATACGGAGATCGGTATTTTTACCGCTATACGCGACCAGGAACTGGCGCACCGCGAGATACTGAAGAACCACTTGGGCACTGCAGCCATACCAACACTTGAAACAGATTTCAGCTCTATAGACTTCAACGAGAAAAACAGTGTGTATGCTAAAGCCAAACAGTTTGAAGAAATGTCAGTAGCGGGACTAAATGGCATTTGCAAACTGCTGATAGCGGTGGAACACCTGGTATTGCTGAGCAAGATAACTGCAGTGGATGCACGCCATTCATCGCTCATCAATGATTTCGTTTATTTCGGAAGCTTTTCGGAAAAGGCAGATACCAATGGTATGGAAATACCGCAAGACCCGCAAAGCTCATTGGATGTAACCAGGAAATTCTTCAAAAGGGAAATCAGCGGTATCTATTTACCTAAATATTAAAAAGGCAGCAAATGAAATTCGCACATATACTTAACGAACTGGGTAATACAAACCCTGAAACATTTGAAAAAACCGAAGGCCGCCGCAGCATCCTGAAAAGCTTTGGCAGTAAGCTGGCGCTGGCTGCTGTACCATTGGCCGCATCTTCCGTATTTAATAAAGCACAAGCCAAAACAACGGATATACTTGCGGAAGCTATCGTATTTGCATTAGGTATTAGCTATATGCAGGCGGCTTATATCAGAGAAGGGCTGGCGGCTACGGGGCTGATACCAGCGGATGCGCAGGGCGACTTCCAGAAAATGCTGGATCAGAAAGACAAGCACATAGCCTTCTGGATATATTACCTGACTAAAACAAACAATACGGTACCAACGGTTCCGACATATGACTTTAAGGCAAAAAATGCCTTACCGGATGTATTTACCAACTACGCTACTTATTTGACATTGGCACATGCGCTGGAAGATGTAGGTGTACGTATGTACCAGACATCGATAAAAAACCTGCTGACCAATAAGGCCTTTCGCAGCGATGCTGTGAACATGATGACCACCATAGCCCGCCATGCAGCGCACGTGCGCCTGCTGCGCCGCAACCTGGGAGGTTCAGACATCATGCCATGGATAACCGGTACCAATGCATATAGCATAGTGGGTGAGATACAGAAAGCATACCAGGGCGAAGACAACACTAAGCAATCTAATAGCAATGCAGAAGGTGTGAATGGCTTCGCAATCTCTTTTGATGCAGCTACGGCAGCTTTTGATGAGCCAATGGGTGTGGCAGATGCCAATGCCTTTATGTCGAAGTTTATAAAACCGTAAAGGGACGATATACAAATTTTGGAGGCAGGGCTAAAATGGCCCTGCTTTTTTTATGATGCAGGGTCTACATCAAATATTATCTGCAGGCTGTTATTGCCTTTGATGCCGGTGATGTATTGTTTCTGTTGTTTCAGGAATGTTTTTACCTGTTCCATTGTGCGGCTGTCGCGCGGGCATTTTATCCATACCTCCTGTATATACAGGTTTTTGATGCGCGATACCAATGCAGGTACAGGGCCCTGTACATGGATGGCCTCTACCTGCTGCAATGCCGTAACCAGTTGCGTGGCGGCTTCTATAGCTTTGGGCTCATCCTTGTGTTTGAAAGTTATTTTTATAAGCCTGCTGAAAGGGGGGTAGGAGAAATACTCCCGATAGCGTATCTCGTTCTCATAAAAAGCTGCTACATCGTGCTGCTGTACCCATTGCAATGCAGGGTGTTGTAAGTTATGGCCTTGTATCAATACTCGGCCTGCGCCATCGGCCCTGCCGGCGCGGCCGCTTACCTGCTCCATTAGTTGAAAGGCACGCTCGTTGACACGGAAATCGGGATAGCTTAATAAGCTATCTGCACTGAGGATGCCTACGAGGGATACAGATGCAAAGTCGAGCCCTTTTACTACCATCTGCGTGCCTATCAGGATGTCTATTTTTTGTTTCTCCAATTGTTCCATCAATTGATTGAAACTTTGCTTGCCACGCATGCTATCTACATCCATACGCGCAGTGCGTGCCTGCGGAAAAAGCTGCTGTATTTCCTCCTCTATCTTTTCGGTACCGAAGGTTTTGCTTTGTATGCGATTGCTGCCACAGGAGGGGCAGGTATGCACAATAGCAGACTTTTGTCCGCAATAGTGGCAATGCAGTTTATCGGTGCTTTTGTGATAGGTGAGTGATACCGCGCAATTTTTGCACTGCGGCACCCAGCCACACATCGTGCAAAGCTGGAAGGGCGCATACCCCCGCCGGTTCTGAAACAAGATGACTTGCTTCTTTTTGGCGAGCTCTTCGGATATGGCTAAGTATAATTCGGGTGTTATCAAACGGATGCCCTGCTTGCGATACTGTTCGAGCGAGGCAGCATTTACCAGCTCGATAGCAGGCATTTTAACACCCATGTATCTTTCCGCCAGTTGCACGAAGGCATACTTACCTTGTTTGGCATTGTACAGGCTTTCAACAGAAGGTGTAGCAGAACCGAGTATCACTTTAGACTTATGCAGTGCAGCGAGGTAGATAGCTGCATCGCGGGCATGAAAGCGCGGGGCAGGGTCTTTCTGCTTGTAAGACATATCGTGCTCCTCATCTACAATGATAAGGCCCAGATGATTGTATGGCAACCATAACGCTGAGCGCGGGCCGATTACTACTTTGTATTTTCTCTGGCGCACTTTTTCCCATATTTCTACGCGTTCGTTGTTACTAAAGCGCGAGTGGTATACGCCCAGCTCCTCACCAAAGTAAGCGTATAGCCTGTTTACCAACTGTGTGGTAAGTGCTATTTCGGGCAGCATGAATAAAGCCTGCTTCCCCGAAGCAATACATTCTTTTATTTTATGAATATAGAGCAGTGTTTTACCACTGCCGGTAACGCCTTGCAGCAAGGCTACATCTTTTTCCTCCAGCCCCTTTTCAAGGGTAGCATATGCCTGTTGCTGTGCGAGGGTGAATTCAATTTCTTTTATTTCCTGCGTGCCTGAAAATGCCAACCGGTCAACAGCTATTTCTTTGATATGGAAAATGCCCTTTTCAGCCAGGGATTTTACTTGTGTAGCGGTTGCGCCACTTCGTTCCAGCAATTCCTGCTGGCGCACTACTTTGTTTTTGATAGACAGCTCTGTATAAGCCATCAGCACATCTAATTGCTTGGGGGCGCGTGCCAGCTCATCGAAAAGGCGGTGCATGGCTTCATCACCTGTATATGCCTGCGATAACTGCACAACTTTTTCTGTACGGGGGCGGTAGGCCGTTTCCAGCTCGTCATGTATCTGCACTGCCTGGTTTTCCAGCAACTCATTGATAACGCAGGTAAGATACCTGTTGCCAATCAATGAGCGCAATTCGCTGAGTGTCAGTTCGCCACGGTTTATTAATGCTTCAGCAGCAGGGTAGGTGGCATCGCTCCATTCGTAGAGCACATCTTCCTGCCCTACCCATTGCAACCTGGTTTCGCCGGCCAGTTTCAGGTGTGCAGGCAGTGCCGATTGCATGACCTCGCCGGGGGCAGCTATATAATATTGTGCTATCCACCGCCAGAAGGCCAGTTGTATTTCATTTACAATAGGCTCTTCATCAATGATATTGCGAATGGGTTTTACCTGGTAAGCTTCCGGGGCATCATTGTGAATGCGTTCGACTACGGCAGCGTATAATTTGTTCTTGCCCAGAGATACTTCTACACGCATGCCGGGGCGCAGCACATCCTGCATTTCGTGCGGAATGCCATATATGAGTACCTGTGGCAGGTTGAGCGGTAATATAACATCTGCAAAGTGGGCAGCACCAGTATTTCTCTCTGCAAAAAGCGAAGACATATTGCTGCAAGTTAGTTTATTACCGTTGTTTTAGCATAAGCCCTGCTATTCAACTCATATTACTAATCAAGCTAATTATCGTACCTTTGCACATTAAACAATTGCAATAATGCCAAAGCAGACAGAAAGAAAATGTTCCTTTTGCGACCGGGCGGAGAGCGAGGTAAATATCCTCTTTACCGGCATGAAAGGCAATATTTGTGACCAGTGTATTGAAAACGCACATCATCTGCTGCAGGAAACGAATGGTGATGCCAGCAAAACAAAAACCAATAAAAGCGACCTGCAGCAACACAAGCTATATAAGCCACGTGAGATAAAAGCATTCCTGGACCAATATGTAATAGGCCAGGATGATGCGAAGAAAGTGATGGCCGTGGCTATGTATAACCACTACAAGCGCCTGATGCAACCGGTGCAGGACGATGTGGAAATAGAAAAATCAAACATCATAATGGTAGGTGAAACCGGTACGGGTAAAACCCTGCTGGCTAAAACTATAGCCCGCCTGCTGCAATTGCCGTTTGCTATAGTAGATGCTACGGTGTTTACCGAAGCCGGCTATGTGGGTGAGGACGTAGAAAGCATCCTTTCGCGCCTGCTGCAGTCTTGCAATTTTGATGTAGCCGCTGCGGAACGCGGTATCGTGTATATAGACGAGATAGATAAAATAGGCCGTAAGAGTGATAACCCATCCATCACCCGCGATGTGAGCGGTGAAGGTGTGCAGCAAGCCATGCTGAAGCTGCTGGAAGGTTCTGAAGTGTTGGTGCCACCACAAGGCGGCCGTAAGCACCCCGAACAGAAGATGGTGAAGGTGAATACACAGAACATACTCTTTATATGCGGCGGTGCTTTTGAAGGCATTGATAAAATGATAGCCCGCAGGGTACAGACATCGGCACTGGGCTTCAACTCTATAAAAGCGAATAAGGATATAGACAGGGCTAACCTGCTGCAGTATGTAAACGCACAGGACCTGCGCACCTTTGGGTTAATACCGGAACTGTTGGGCCGCCTGCCTATAGTTACCTACCTGAATCCGCTGGACCCTGCCGCACTGAAGCGCATACTGACAGAGCCTAAGAATGCACTGGTGAAACAATACAAAAAACTATTTGAATACGAGGGCATCCAACTGGAAGTGGAAGATGCAGCGCTGGACTATATGGTGCAGAAAGCTATCGAGTTCAAACTGGGGGGACGCGGACTGCGCGCCATCTGTGAAATGATATTGACAGATGCGATGTTTGACCTGCCATCTGAAAAACATGATGGCACGTTTGTGTTGAGCCTTGACTATGCCAAGCAAATGCTGGAGCACTCGAAGCTGGACTACTTAAAGGCGGCATAATTTAGTTCATCCTTAAACATAACATACAACTATGGACAACTTACTGGAGCAACTAAAACAAAAAGCCGGCCTTACGGAAGAGCAAGCTGTAAAAGCACTGCAAACCATTACGGAATTCATAAAAGGCAAAGTGCCGCCTATGATGCATGGTATGATAGACAACTTTCTGACCGAGGATGAAAGCCTGATGGACAAAATGAAGAATGTAGCCAGCACTGCTAAAGAGAATACAGAGGAGTTTGCCAAAGATGCCGGTGAGAAAATGGGCGATTGGGCCAAAGATGCCCAGAACGCTACCAAAGATGCACTGGACAAACTGAAAGGCTTTATGAAGAAGGATGATAATAAATAGATACTAAAAATGCCCGCTGTCTGCGGGCATTTTTTATAGTGGGTATTTTAAAATGAAATGTTGCTTTTCTTTCACTTCGGGTATGCGCACCAGCAATCCTACATTATAAATATCTATACTTAGCTGAAATTGCTTGTCCGCGCGTAGTGCATCCCATCCTTGGGTATTTACGGCAGTTTTATGAATGTTTTTGATCGCGATGATAGATGCAGTTGGTAAAGTTTCTACCGGTGTGTTTATCCAGGCTATTTTACCGTCAAAATATGTATTGATGCGCTGCTGCAGACTGTCGGCAGATTTTCTGCCGAGGCAATTATCGATAAAAGCATATACAAACGGAGAATGGATACCATGCCGGGTTTTGGCATGCCAGCGATATTTAAGGTATTGCAGCAGGGCGTGGGTTGTCATATCTCTTTTACCCTTTCCCATTGCTGAAAGGTGTAAGCGTAGGCATGCTTATCATCGGCCGTATGGACTTCATCCCATGCCAGCTTCCAGTGTGCATGATCTATATGCGGAAAGAATACTTCTGCATCGTTTATCACCGTATGTACTACGGTAATGTACAACCTATCCAGCTGGTTGATAGTTTCTGCAAATATGTGGCCCCCACCAATAATAAAGCCTTCTTCCGTACCTTCTGCTTCCAGCCTTTTAATGCCATCCTGCAGATTGCTATAACGTAAAACACCTTCCGGCAATTGCAGGTCTTCCTGGCGCGAAATGACAATGTTCAGCCTGTTGGGCAATGGCTTACCGAGTGATTCATAGGTTTTGCGCCCCATAAGGATAGGCTTGCCTATGGTAGTTCTCTTAAAGAATTTCAAATCTTCAGGCAAGTGCCAGGGCAGCTGGTTATCGCGGCCTATGGCATTCTTTTCATCGAGGGCAACTATTGCAGAAAGAATCATTGTATATGGTTATTAAACAGCAACAGGTGCTTTTATGTGAGGATGAGATTGATAATTTTCCAGTGTAAAATCTTCAAACCTGAAACTGAAAAGATCCTTCACTTCAGGATTGATGCGTAATGTAGGTAACGGGTAGGGTTCGCGCGTCAATTGCAGTTTGGCCTGCTCTATATGATTATTATACAGGTGCACATCCCCAAACGTATGGATGAACTCGCCAGGCTGCAGGTCGCATACCTGCGCCATCATCATAGTGAGCAGTGCGTAGGATGCTATGTTGAAGGGTACACCCAGGAAAACATCGGCACTGCGTTGGTATAGCTGGCAGCTAAGCCTGCCATTGGCTACATAAAACTGGAATAAGGCATGGCAGGGGCTCAACGCCATTTTGGGTAAGTCGGCCACATTCCAGGCATTAATTATCATACGCCTACTATCGGGGTTGGTCTTTAGTTGGTGCAGCACATCTTTTACCTGGTCGTATGTCTTTCCATCTGCACCCGTCCAGCTACGCCATTGGTGACCATATATCGGCCCCAGCTCGCCATTCTCATTCGCCCATTCATCCCATATGCTTACGCCGTGGTCGTTCAGGTATTTCACATTGGTATCACCATTCAGAAACCACAATAGCTCATAAATAATAGACTTGAGGTGCAGTTTTTTGGTAGTCACCATAGGGAAGCCTTTTTCAAGGTCGAAACGCATCTGGTAGCCAAAGCAGCTGATGGTGCCTGTGCCGGTACGGTCGCTTTTAGAAATGCCCGTATCCAATATGTGTTGAAGAAGATTTAAGTATGCCTGCATGTACGAATACAAGTAATTATCCGTTCATTACCTGTAAAAGCAAAAGTACAGCATTGCCTAGTTATTCTATGTATAGTGTATAGATTGGGGATAATGGGTGAATTGGGAAAAGGAGTGTATTTTGCAGCACTTTAATACATTATTCCAGATAATGAGTTATACTTTATCCATAGTAATACCTGCCTATAATGAGGGGCGAACTATACATCATATATTGAATAGGGTGAAAGCAGTGCAACTGATAAGTAATGGTGTAAAAGAGGTTATTATTGTCAATGACTGTTCGAAAGATAATACTGAAGAAGCCATACTGGCATATAAAAATGCCAATCCAGAACTGCCTATCAGCTATTATAAGCATGAGGTGAACCAAGGTAAAGGGGCGGCCTTGCATACAGGAATCAGCAAGGCTACAGGCGACTATGTGATAATACAGGATGCCGACCTGGAATACGATCCGGAAGAATATAATATACTGATGAAACCTGTGCTGGATGGTTTTGCAGATGTGGTTTATGGCTCGCGCTTTATGGGTGGAAATCCGCACAGGATATTGTTTTTCTGGCATTCCATAGGCAACAGGTGGCTTACTATGGCTTCTAATATGTTTACCAATCTAAACCTTACAGATATGGAAACCTGTTATAAGCTATTCAAGCGTGAGATGGTACAAGGCCTTAAGTTGAAAGAAAAACGTTTTGGGTTTGAGCCGGAAGTGACAGCCAAAATATCGCGTATTCCAAAGGTGCGCATATATGAGGTAGGTATATCTTACTATGGACGTACCTATGAAGAAGGCAAAAAAATAGGTATGAAAGATGCCTTCAGGGCACTTTATTGCATACTTAAATACAATATATTTAATAAATAGCCATGCCTGTAATATTACCCGTAAAAGGTGTTTCGCCGCAGATACCGGAAGACTGTTTTGTAGCCCCCAATGCCACTATTGTAGGCAGTGTGGTTATGGGCAGCGAATGCAGTATATGGTTCAACGCAGTGGTGCGTGGCGATGTGAACAAAATAAAGATGGGTAATAAGGTGAATGTGCAGGATGGCGCCTGTATACACTGCACCTACCAGAAAACAGAGACATTAATAGGGAATAATGTATCTATAGGCCATAATGCCATTGTGCACGGGTGTACGGTAGAGGATAATGTGCTGATAGGCATGGGAGCCATAGTAATGGACCGTGCCCGCATAGGCAAAAACAGCATTATAGCTGCCGGCGCCGTAGTGCTGGAAGATACCGATGTGCCCCCGGGCAGCATTTTTGCAGGTGTACCTGCCAAAAAGGTAAAAGACATCAGCCAGGAATTATTGCAGGGCGAAGTAGAACGCATAGCAAATAATTACCTTATGTACAGTTCCTGGTTTAAGTAAATCGCTGATATCCAATACTGCATTTTTATCGTTTTATTAAATAATCCTATAGCAATCTATTGCATGGGATAATAATTGGATATACATTTGTCCGATAATCAAAACACGCGATCTATATGAAAAAACTTTTCCTGGCTCTTTTAGCGGTTGCTTCTGTAGCTACTGCTAATGCTCAGAAGAATACTTTTCTTCTTTACGGCAATGCAGGCGTTAACACCGGAAAAACCGATAACGGCGCTGCTGTAGGCACTGAAACAGAAACAGCATGGAACGTTAGCCCGGGCTTCGGCTACCAATTCAACCATCACCTGACAGTGGGTGTGCAAGGCGGTTACAACGCATGGAAAAATGAGGTTGTAAATACTCCTTCTGCTACCAGCACTATCAAAAACACAGCTACTGCACGTGAATGGCAAGCTGGTGTGTTTTTCCGTTATACTCAACCGGTTAGCCCCATATTCTTTTTCTGGACACAATTGGATCTGAGCTACTTAAACGGTAAGCATACTTCAGAAAACATCACTACTGTCGGTTCTATCACTACAGTTGGCAGTGCATCTGATATCTACAATGGTTTTCAAGGTTCTATCACACCCGCTATTGGCGTGAATGTGTATAAAGGCCTGGCGCTGAACTTCTCTATGGGTGGTTTGGGCTATCGCACTACTTCTTTCGATAAAGCACCTACTACACTGAACAGCTTCTATGTTAACTTCGGCCAGCAGTTCAACTTTGGTATCTCTAAAAACATAGGCTGCAGCTGCGGTACAAAACGTGGCCATCATGAGCCAGGTATGGAGCGTCGCAAGATGAAGAAAATGGAAGATGACGAAGATGATGAATAGTCTTCTCTGAATATTTAAAAAGCCTCGCAATGCGAGGCTTTTCTTTTTTAGTATCAGTCTACAACAATGGTTATTAACCATCTATACGCCTGATATCGGCACCTAAAGCGTTAAGGCGCTGATCTATACGTTCGTACCCACGGTCTATTTGGTCTATGTTCTGGATAATGCTTTTGCCCCTTGCGGAAAGCGCAGCTATCAGCAAGGCCACACCGGCACGTATATCAGGCGACGACATGGTAATACCACGCAGGCCTACCTGCCTGTCGAGGCCTATAACTACGGCTCTGTGCGGATCGCACAAAACAATCTGGGCGCCCATTTCTATCAGTTTATCTACAAAGAACAGGCGGCTTTCAAACATCTTCTGGTGTACCAGTACGGTACCTTTTGCCTGGGTAGCCGTTACCAGTATGATACTCAGAAGATCAGGCGTGAAGCCGGGCCACGGATGATCATATACCGTAAGGATAGAGCCATCGATGAACTTTTGTATCCTGTATTGCTGCTGGGCGGGTATATGTATATCGTCACCTTGTATTTGTAATTCGATACCCAGGCGCTGAAAAACATCGGGAATAATACCCAGGCTGGCAACATCGGCATTTTTAATAGTAAGCTCGCTTTGTGTCATAGCGGCCAGGCCAATGAAGGAGCCTACCTCTATCATATCTGCCAGCATGCGGTGTTCGCAGCCATGCAGCTTTTCTACGCCTTCAATAGTAAGCATGTTGGAGCCGATGCCACTGATGCGTGCACCCATGCGGTTGAGCATATGGCATAACTGCTGCACATAAGGCTCGCAGGCAGCATTGTATATCGTAGTGCGCCCTTCTGCCAGTACTGCTGCCATCAGGATGTTGGCAGTACCGGTAACAGATGGCTCTTCCAGCAAAATATAGGCTCCCTTCAGGTTAGATCCATCGAGGCTGAACATGCTTTCCTCTGTATCATAATCGAACACAACGCCCAGCCTTTCAAAACCACGGATGTGTGTATCGAGCCTGCGCCGCCCTATTTTATCGCCGCCGGGCTGAGGTATGTGCGCCTTCCTGAAACGGGCCAGCATAGGGCCTGCCAGCATTACAGCACCGCGCAGCCTGCCCGATTTGTTTTTAAAGCTTTTATCGGTAAAATATTCTGTATTGATATCCGTAGCCTGCAATACAACCGTATTCCTGTCTTTGCGTGTTACCTGCACGCCCATATCACCCAGCACTTCTATCAGCATATTCACATCGAGTATATCGGGCACATTGGTAAAGGTCACAGCTTCGTCGGTAAGCAAAGCGGCACATAGTACCTGCAATGCCTCATTCTTTGCGCCTTGTGGTTGTATAACACCTTTCAGTGCATTACCGCCCCGTATTTCAAAAGCACCCATACGTGAATATTATTTATTTTTGTTCTTATTGAATTTACGGTTTTTGCCATAATTATTTCCATAACTACCGCCGTTATTGTTGCCGTAATTGCTGCCACCGCCACGGTTGCCACTACTACCGCCACGGTTGCGGCTGTTATTGTTGTTGTTCCGTTGTTTGAAGTTGGTACGGGTATCGAAGTAAACCCTGTAGCCACCCGGTTCGTACTGCAGTTCTCCATTGGTAAGTGCTGCCAGTTCGGTACGTATCATATCATCGTGCACAGGTTCTTTGTGCCAGTTGGTATATGATAGCTTCATGTAGTAGCCAATAGTTTGCGTAAAGCCCTGCTTTTTTTCAGGGTCGGTTTCTTGTAGTGCTTTGGCTATAAGCGCTTCCAGGTTTTTGCCAAAGTGCCTATGCGATATGCTGGATTGAGGATAAGGTAATACCTCAGGTTTCTTAAACACTTCTTCCGGTTTGGGTGCAGGATAAGGTGCATCCACATCCAGTTGGAAATCCGTCATTTGGTACAGGTGGTCCCAAAGTTTGTGTTTGTAGTCCTCAATGGTTTTCAAATGCGGGTTGAGTGTACCCATCAGTTCTATAATAGCTTCTGCGTTTCGCAGGCGGCGGGCACGGTCTTCTATCGTCACCAGGTATTCCACCATACGTTGCACATTGCGTCCGTATTCGGGCATCAGCATTTTGCTGCGTGTAGTATTGTATTCCATTTTAAAGCTTGTAGTTAAAAAGATAAACTAAGGCACCAAGAGGTGCGCGTGTAAATAGCACATTGCAATGTTGAAGGCTGCGTAGCAAGTTTTAGCCGGAAAAGGAAGGAGGCTAATATTGCCGGGGTATGCATAGCAAATATAGTACTTTAAAAACAGACAAATGAAGACGCATTGCTTTTAATCTGCATTTAATGTTAAAAGCTTTAATTTACATGCTCCATTACCCTAATGTGTTTCTATTGAGCAAATACTACTACATACTCGTTGTTCTATTTTTTTCCGGCAATTTATTGTTTGCACAGAATTTTTATCCTGTTACGCACCTTAGCGGCACGCAGGTAATAGGCAACACAGATGTAGAAGTGAAAGGCATAAACAATCCCGGCGGATACCCCGGCAGCAGTTATTGCGATGCAGGACCGTACTGGATAGGGCAGGGTAGCTCAGGTACTACGGCTACGTTTTCGGGCTATAGTTTTATTTTCTCAAAAGCTGTACGCATGCTGAAGCTACAATTTACCGCCAGTGACACGGGCGAGCGCATCAGTTTGTACGTCAATGGGAACCATTACAATATTCAACCGGCAGATATCGGTAATTTCTTTTCATCCTGTGGTTATAATGGCAGAACACTTATTACCAGTGGGGACCTGACATTCAGGGCCGGCTCCGGCATAGTAGGGAATAATACACAGGTGGTGATAGAAGATAGCATCAAACAGATAGATGTGCTGAATACGGAGGATATGGGCGGCTCTTTTTTCAACTTTTACTTCGTTACAGATACGGTGGTGGAAATTGATGATTATAACGATACGCTGCTATGTAAGGGGGATACTTTAAGAGTGAAGTATACCGTTTCAGGTACCTTTTCAAATACGAATGTCTTTTCCCTGCAGCTATCGGATAAATATGGAGATTTCAGAAGCCCTACGGTGCTGAGTACTATTAACAGTGCAGTAGCCGGCATGTTTGAATGCGTAGTTCCTGCCATACCATCGGGAGCGGGGTACCGCTTGCGCATAGTGGCGAGCGACCCAATATATACCTCCAGGCTTTCACCATTTACGCTTTCAATAGGCAACCCGCCGGTTATTGGGGCATCTAATAACGGGCCGGTATGCGAAGGGGAAAAGGGGCAGATAACCATGACCATCTATATGTCGAACTATACGGATGTGTTTTGGAACGGTCCGGGCGTGCTACCAAATTATCCGACACGTGTATATAATTTTCCGGCTGTAAAATTTTCAGACAGCGGGTGGTATGTAGGACGTGTGGAAGATTACGGATGTGTAGCCTATGATAGTACAAAACTGGAAGTGAGGGCTAATCCGATAAAAGGGCTTGCCATAACAGATACCAGCGTATGCAGCAATGAAACACTGATATTGACCAGTGATGTAGCTGTGCCCGGCTCTACCAATGTATGGCTGCGGCCCGATGGTAGTTATGATACGACAAACACACTTTCTGTAGTGCCAAATGCTGCGGCAAGCGGTATGTACCAATTGATAACCTACCTGGATGGCTGTTATTCGAGAGATACAGCCAATATAAGTATAAAGCCTGTGCCTGACCCGCAGATAACAAACAATACACCTTGCGTGGGTGATACACTACGTATTGGTAGTAATGATACAACTCATAACGCCACTTATAGTTGGGTGGGACCGTCGGGCTTTGCTATGACGGCTAAAGATACGGTAATAGCACCTGCCCTGCTGGATGCATCGGGTAAGTATGTGTTGACCATTTCTGCTAATGGCTGCACGGTTGTGGATTCTGCTGCCGTTATTGTTAAGTCGAGGCCGTACACACCCGCTGCCAATGGAGATACGGTGTTGTGCGAAGGTGCGGTGCTTCATTTAACGGGTGCCAATGCATTGCCCGATTCTAATACGTTTTATAGCTGGACCGGCCCGAATGGTTTTAGAACTGATGAAATAAATACGCAGAAACGCGGTATGTCTGTACACGATGCGGGTGCGTATGTGTTTATGGGAGAAAGAAAAGGTTGTATGGCAGCAGATACGCTTTATGTAGCTGTAAACCATACACCATATACGCCGCAGGCCACGAGCAACAGCCCGTTGACTATAGGGCATACATTGCAGCTAACACTTGCAGAACCGGAACCTGGCGTAGCCTATTCATGGACGGGACCTAATGGCTTTACGTCCAATGTATTCAGCCCTGACATTGAAAATGTTACTAAACAGCATGCCGGTACCTATACCGTAACCGGTGTTTTAGGTAGCTGTGCTTCATCTGCCATAGTTTTAGTAATGGTAGATGAAATAGCAGATACCGGCTACCTGTTGCTATATCCCAATCCGAACAATGGCAACTTTACTATAAAAGGTATGTTCCATGCAGAGCAATACGTGCCCATGCGCATTACTAATGCCGCCGGGCAACTGGTATACAGCGATATGGTAAAGACCGAAAATAAAAAGCTGTATAAAGAAGTGAAACTGGGTGGTGGGTTGGCCAGCGGCACTTATACATTGCGTGTGCTTATTGATGGCAAGTATCATTCCCTAAGGTTTGCCGTAGTGCGGCAATAGTATTGTCTATATCAACACAGTATAGTTAGTATCTTCGCCGGCACTAAACTTATTTACATGCTTTCATTGAATCTTGGTGGTAAAACAGCATTGATAGCAGGCAGCACGCAAGGTATAGGCTTTGCATCTGCACAGGCAATCGCTTCCTTAGGGGCTAACTGCGTACTCATAGCCCGTAACGAAACAGCCCTGAAACAGGCAGTTTCAAAGCTGGATGCAGGGCAAGGCCAGCAACACAGTTACCTGGTGGCCGATTTCAGCCAGCCACAGCAGGTTAGTGATGTGGTAAGCGCATTCGTAAAAGACCACCCTGTACACATACTCGTTAACAATAGTGGCGGGCCTGCCGCCGGGCTAATAGCAGATGCTGAACCTGAACAATTTATCAATGCCTTCCAGCAGCACCTTATCTGCAACCACATCCTTGCCAGGCTGGTAATACCTGGTATGAAAGCCGCCGGTTTCGGGCGTATTGTGAATGTAATATCTACCTCAGTTAAAATACCGCTGAAAGGCCTGGGTGTATCCAATACCATACGTGGGGCAGTAGCCAGCTGGGCTAAAACGATGGCAAATGAGCTGGCACCTTTCGGTATCACAGTAAATAATGTATTGCCCGGTGCTACGGCAACAGGCAGGCTGGAGGCAATCATCAATAATAAAGTAAGTAAAACAGGCGCCAGTCTTGATGAAGTGGAACACGAGATGCTGGAAGAAATACCTGCAAAACGTTTTGGCCTACCGGAAGAAATAGCTGCAATGATAGCCTTCCTGGCTTCGCCGGCAGCAGGGTATGTAAATGGCACCAGTATACCGGTGGATGGTGGCAGGACCGGCAGCATTTAAACGCTGTGATTTTTAAAAAATTACCACTTTTGTTATTAAAGTTTGAAAAAAACATTAAATAAACCGATAATTTTTGGCTGACAAAAAAATGACAAAGACGCATTGTCACAATTAAAATATCGGCTGAAACCCACGCCAGTATTGAAAAACATTTTTTAACAAATGTGTATAAACTTTCGGTTTTGTGTTGTAGTTTTGCCCACGCTTTGTCTAAAAGGAACGTTAATTTTCAAAATTATTTCTGTGTCAGAATCTATTAAGCCGATGTTCCGGAGTTTTGCTAACAGCATTTTTGCTTTAGTAATCACTCTGTTTGCATTCAATTATTCTGCAAGCGCCGCACCTGATGGTAAGGCGTTATTCCAGTCGAACTGTGCCGCATGTCACAACCCGCTGAAAGATGCAACGGGCCCTGCACTGAAAGGTGTGGATGCACGTGTGCCCAGCAAAGAGTGGTTGCACAAATGGATTAAGAACTCTGCAGCTGTTATTGCCAGCGGCGACAAGTATGCAAATGACTTGTATGCCAAATGGAATAAAACAGCCATGACAGCGTTCCCTAACCTGTCTGATGAGGAGATCGATGCCATCATAGCTTACACAAACTCTGTTGAGCCTCCTAAAAAAGATGATGGTGGTGCAGCAGCGGCTACTTCTGCTACAAAAGATACAAGCGGCAGCAAATGGATATACAGCATGGTTACCCTCATCCTGGTAGCGCTGGCTTTCATCCTGTGGCGTGTAAATAGCGGCCTGCGCCGTGTGGCAAATGACAAAGATGGTGTTCCTAACGAAAAAGAAATTCCTTTCTACCGTAATAAAGTAGTTATCGCAATGACCGTAATACTGGTATTTATACTGGCCGGTTACTGGATAACAAATGGTGCTGTTGAAATGGGCCGCCAGCAAAACTACATGCCTGAGCAACCTATCTTCTACTCTCACAAAGTGCACGCGGGTATCAACCAGGTAAACTGTTTGTATTGCCATGCCGGTGCTGAAAAGAGCAAGCACGCCATGATACCTTCTACCAATGTGTGTATGAACTGCCACAAGCAGATCAGCGAATACACGGGTGCTGAAGACCATCCGCTGGTAACTGCTGAAGGTAAAGAAGTAGATGGCACTGCAGAAATACAGAAACTGTACAAATATGCCGGTTGGGATCCTGCTAAAAAAGCATACATCCGCGACGAGAAAGGCAATATTAAAGCTACGCCTGTACAATGGGTGAAAATCCACAACCTGCCTGATCACGTTTATTTCAACCACTCTCAGCACGTAACAGTAGGTAAAGTACAATGTCAGCGTTGCCACGGCGATGTGCAGGAAATGGATGAAGTGTTCCAGTCTTCTCCGCTGTCGATGGGCTGGTGTGTTAACTGTCACCGCCAAACGGAAGTGCAGTTTGCTAACAACAACTATTATTCGATATACGAAAAATATCACGCAGAACTGAAATCTGGTCAGCGTACCGGTGTTACAGTAGAAGATATCGGCGGCATTGAGTGCCAGAAATGTCACTACTAATACTTAGGTTTCAGCGATATTTTTCACATAATTAAAAATTATTCGGAAACACAATATTATACCGAATCAAACCATATGAGTCAAAAAAAATATTGGAAGGGTTTGGAAGAGCTGAATGAAACATCGGCTCATCAAAACGTGGTAGATAACGAGTTTAAAGAGTCGCTGCCGTTTGATATCAGCGGTACCTTGCTTGATGCTACCACCCCCCGCCGCGACTTTTTGAAATTCTTAGGTTTCAGCACGGCAGCAGCTACACTGGCTGCAAGTTGTGAAATGCCTGTACGTAAAGTCATTCCGTATGCTATCAAGCCGGAAGAAATTATACCGGGCGTTCCTAATTACTACGCTTCTACATACGTTGATGGCGGCGATTATTGCGCAATTGTTGTTAAAACGCGCGATGGCCGTCCGATAAAACTGGAAGGTAATACCCTTTCTTCGATAACGCAGGGTGCTACATCTGCACGCGTTCAGGCTTCTGTGCTGAACCTGTACGATAAAGCACGCCTTCGCCATCCGGGTAGCGTAAATGATAAAGGTGAAGTAGCTGAATCTACATTTGAAGCACTGGACCGCCGAATTACAGAAGCGCTGGCAGGTGAAACACGTCCCGTGTACATTGTTACTGCTTCTATACTAAGCCCTACTACAAAAGACGTAATCAACCAATTCATAGCAAAATACCCTAACGCGAAACATGTGGTTTACGACCCGGTTTCTTACAGCGGTATGCTGCTGGCAAATGAAGCAAGCTACGGCAAGCGTGCATTGCCTTCTTATCACTTTGATAAGGCCCAAACGATAGTGAGCCTGGGTGCTGACTTCCTGGGTACATGGTTGTCTCCGATAGAATTCTCTAAGCAATACGGTATTGGCCGCAAAATAAGCGCAAACAATGCCAGGATGTCTAAGCACTACCAAGTGGAACCTAACCACACTATTTCTGGTGCAAGTGCCGACTTCCGTGCTACCTGCAAGCCATCTGAAATGGGTGCGGTAGCTGTGGCGCTTTACAATGCAGTAACTACAGGTGCAGCACCAGCATTTTCCAGCAAAAAGCTGAACGAACTGGTAACTAAAGCAGCAGCCGACCTGAAAAAAGGTAATGGCCTGGTAGTATGCGGCAGCAATGATGCAAATATTCAAACTGTTATCAATGCCATCAACAGTGCAGTAGGTGCCAATGGTACTACCATCAACTGGGCAGTTAACAGCAACTACAGGCAAGGTATAGATGCCGATATGGTAGCGCTGACAGAGGCTATGAACAATGGCCAGGTAGGTGCGGTACTGCTGCAAGGTGTGAACCCTGTTTACGATTACTACAACGGTAAGAAATTTGCCGACGGCCTGGCGAAAGTACCGGTAACAGTTTCTTTTGCCGAGCGCATGGACGAAACGGCTCAGAAATGTAAATATGTAGTACCTGATCATCACTTCCTGGAGAGCTGGGGTGATGCAGAGCCTAAAACTGGTTACTACAGCCTGATGCAGCCGGGTATTGCGCCACTGTTCAAAACACGTGCCTTCCAGGATAGCCTGCTGGCATGGAGCGGTTCAGCCACTACTTACGGCGACTACTGGAAACAATATTGGAGTACAAAACTGGGTGGCCAGGTTGCTTTTGATAAAGCACTGCAAGACGGTATCATAGAGCCGGCAGGTGAAATGCCAATGGCCGGTGCTGCTTTCGCAGGGAATGCCGGTGCAGCCATAGCTGCTATACAGGCCAAGAAAGCCGGTGCAGGTTTGGAAGTGATGGTGTATGAAAAAGTGGCAATAGGTGCTGGTGGTGCATGGAGTAACAACCCATGGCTGCAGGAAATGCCTGACCCTATTACCAAAGCTACCTGGGACAACTACGTTTGCGTATCGCCCAAGAAAGCTAAAGAACTGGGTGAAGAGCTGACAGGCATCACCGAGGTAGAGAATAAAAAACGTGTACTGAAAGTAAAAGCTAACGGCCAGGAAATATCATTGCCAATGGTAGTGGTGCCGGGTATGCACAATGATGTGGTGGCTATAGCTTTGGGTTACGGACGTGATGCAAAAGTAGGCCGCGCGGCTGCCAACACGGGTAAGAATGCCTTCCCGTTGGTTACTTTCAACGGCCAGACATTTGAATACAATACGAATGCTACGATAGAAAAGACGGCAGATGTTTTTGATGTGGCTATAACACAGACACACCATAGCTATGAAGGCCGTGCTATCATACATGAATATACGCTGGATGAATTCAGCAAAGATCCTAAGCACCTGATAAAGGAGCGTGAGAAAGAACTGAGCCATTATGCCGGTCTTCCATGGGAAGAGCATGGCGCAGGCCACGAAGGTGGTGAAGCACACGGTGGTGGCCACGGCGAAGCAGCGCATGGCGGGGGACATGACAATGCATTAGGCATTGCCCCTGTACCGGCACGCGGCAGGGAAGCAGCAGGCGAATCGGCCTTTGATAAAGGTTTCCGTGAAAACGGTACACTGTACCCTACATACGAAGCTCCGGGTATCCACTGGGGCATGTCTATCGACCTGACGGCTTGTACCGGTTGCGGGGCCTGCGTTATAGGTTGCCAGGCAGAAAATAACATTTCTGTAGTAGGTAAAACACACGTACTGAAGTCTCAGGAAATGCACTGGTTGCGTATCGACCGTTATTTCAGCGGTATGCCTGATGATCCGGATACGATCCAGACAGTATTCCAACCAATGCTGTGCCAGCACTGCGACAACGCACCTTGTGAAAACGTTTGCCCGGTATCTGCTACCAACCACAGCAGCGAAGGTTTGAACCAAATGGCTTATAACCGTTGTATCGGTACTAAATATTGTGCTAACAACTGTCCTTATAAAGTGCGTCACTTCAACTGGATGGATTGGAATGGTGCAGACTGCTTCGATGACAACCTGTATGAAGATGGCCGTCGTGATGATATGAACGATGACCTGACGCGTATGGTACTGAACCCGGATGTAACAGTACGTAGCCGTGGTGTGATGGAAAAATGTAGCTTCTGCGTGCAACGCCTGCAGGATGGTAAACTGGCTGCGAAGAAAGAAGGTCGTCCGTTGAAAGATGGTGAAGTAAAAACAGCTTGTCAGCAGGCTTGTGCTTCAGACTGTATCATCTTTGGTGATGTGAACGATCCGAACAGTGAGATTGCTAAAGTGCGTTTCAAAGACCAGAAAGAAAGGGTATTCTATGTGCTGGAGCAGATACATACTTTACCTAACATCAACTACTTATCTAAAATCCGTAATACGGACGTGATAGTAGCCGGCGATGAAAAACTGGACGGTATTTTCAAGGCGCATATATAATAAAATCGATGCCTTCGGGGCATTAACCATAGAAGTGAAAAGGCAGTGAGAAGGAAAGTGAAAGGAGCCGCTAAAAAAATTAAAACGAACTATTACTAATTACGTGCTATGCATTTAAAGTACGAATCATTTGTACGGGAACCGCTGGTAGATGGTGATAAAACATATCACCAGGTGACAGAAGACATCGTTCGCCCTATTGAGCAGAAACCGGGCCGCATGTGGTATGTTGGCTTCTTCTTTTCGGTAATTCTGCTGGGTTTCGGTGCTTTTTCCGTATTCTGGGAGGTTTATTATGGTATAGGTGTATGGGGCATCAACCGTACCGTAGGTTGGGGATGGGATATCACCAACTTCGTATGGTGGGTAGGTATCGGTCACGCCGGTACGCTTATCTCGGCTATCCTTTTACTATTCCGCCAGGGCTGGCGTACTGGTGTAAACCGTGCGGCTGAGGCGATGACCATCTTCGCGGTAATGTGCGCGGGCCAGTTCCCGATATTCCACATGGGCCGTGTATGGGATGGTTTCTTTGTACTGCCTTATCCAAACACGCGTGGTGCATTATGGCCAAACTTCAACTCGGCACTTCTTTGGGACGTGTTCGCGATCTCTACTTACTTTACTGTATCGCTATTGTTCTGGTATTCAGGTCTTGTTCCTGACTTTGCAACTATACGTGACCGCGCTAAAACAAAATTCCGTAAGCGTATGTACGGCCTGGCATCTTTCGGGTGGACAGGTACTGCTAAAAACTGGCAACGCCACGAAGCATTGTCGCTGGTACTGGCAGGCTTAAGTACACCGCTGGTACTTTCCGTACACACAATCGTATCTTTCGACTTCGCTACATCAGTAATACCAGGTTGGCATACAACCATCTTCCCTCCATACTTCGTTGCGGGTGCCATCTTCTCAGGTTTCGCGATGGTGAACACCCTGCTGATCATCTGCCGTAAGATCATGGGCCTGGAAGATTACATTACTGTTGGCCACCTTGAGGCTATGAATAAGGTAATAGTACTTACCGGTTCAATAGTAGGTGTGGCTTATCTTACAGAGCTGTTTATGTCTTGGTACAGTGGTGTTCTTTACGAACAGGAAGCGTTCAAATGGCGTATCCTTGGCCCATACTGGTGGAGCTACTGGGCGATGATGACATGTAACGTGGTATCTCCGCAGCTATTCTGGTTCAAGAAACTGCGCCGTAATATTCCGTTCACTTTCATCATGTCAATAGTTGTGAATATAGGTATGTGGTTTGAACGTTTTGTAATCATCGTTACATCTCTGTATCGCGATTACATTCCGGGTAGCTGGACATACTATAGTCCAACATGGCCTGAGATAGGTTTCTACCTGGGTACATTCGGCCTGTTCTTTACTTGCTTCTTCCTGTTTGCCAAATACTTCCCTGTTATCGCGATAGCTGAGATCAAGTTTGTATTGAAAACATCTGGCGAAAGCTATAAGAATAAAATGGAAGTGATAGATGCGAAAAGCACGGAAGAGTTTAAGCACGAACTAGACCATGCGCATCACTAATCGATTGATTAGCAATAATAAAATTGATTTTAAACACATTGAATTTTAAATAAATGGCTATAAAGAAATTTGCAGTTGCTTGTTACGATGATGAGGAAGTGCTGTTTCCTGCAGTGAAGAAAGTACGCAACAGCGGCTATAAACTGCACGATGTATATACGCCTTTCCCTGTGCACGGCCTTGACGGTGCACTGGGCCTGAAAGAAACGGACCTTCACGTTGCGGGCTTTATCTACGGTATCGCAGGTACCTGCACTGCAGTTGGTTTTATGTCATGGATATTCATGAGCGACTGGCCGGTAAACTTCGGCGGTAAGCCACACTTTTCACTGCCTGCCTTCATACCTATCACTTTCGAGTTGACGGTACTGTTTGCAGCGGTAGGTATGGTGCTTACCTTCTGCTACCTGAACCAGATAATGCCGGGTGTTAAGAAACACGTTTTCCATCCGCGTCAATCAGATGACCTGTTTGTAGTAGCGCTGGAAATCAATGAGCAAGTAAGTGAACAAGAGGTAACAGATTTCCTGAAATCTACAGGTGCTGTTGAAACCTCGATTCAAATAGCAGAATCAGAATGGTGGTATGGCCGTTTTGATAAAGATGAACCTTATCAGCAGTATAAAACTGTAAATGGTTAAGGCAAACTTCAAATTTTTGAAATTTTGAATTTTAAATTGTTTATGAGCAATACCAAAAGCATAGTAATAGCAACCCTGGCTGTAGGATTGGGACTTGCGTCTTGCAATAGTGGCAGTATGCGCCGCAACCCCGGCAAGATATATGCACCCGATATGACCTACTCTCGTGCTTACGATGCTTATACAGAAAACCCCAACTTTGCAGATGGCCAGACAAGCCGCCTGCCTGTAGCAGGTACGGTAGCTATGGGAAAAGACCTGCCTGACCACCTGGTAGAAGGGGATACGAATGCTTACAAAAGCTTTACAACAGATATGCGCTTTACAGAAGCGGAACTGGGTGAAGGTAAGCGCCTGTTCAATATATACTGCGGTATATGCCACGGTACGAACCTGGACGGACAGGGGCCATTGTATGTAAGTGGTAAATTTGCTGCAATGCCTGCTAACCTGAAAGATGCAAAATACCTGCACATGAGCGCAGGTACTATGTACGCAGCCATTAAGTATGGTAAAAATGCAATGGGTTCTTATGCAAGCCAGCTGGATGTAAAGCAACGCTGGATGGTGATTGCATACATGAAAAAAGTACAGGCAGATAACGGTGGTGATGCGTACACTTTCGGTACAACTACCACGGCTGCAACAACTGCTGATACAACAAAACCGGTAGCAATGACAACAACTGCTGCAGGCGAACATGCTGAAAAGCACTAATTGAGTAAAATAATTTTAATAAACGTACTTCTAATAAGTTTAATAAAATGAACGATCGTTTTGAAATACCGGCACGATTAAGAAACACAAGCCTTGGTTTGATAGCCGTAGGCGTGCTGGTGCTGATAATCGGCGGTGTTACCAAGCTAGGTGGCGACCACTATGAACAAACACGCTTTTGGTTGGTATTACTGCAAACCAGCGTATTCTTCCTGCTGATGGCAGTAGCCAGCATCTTTATCCAGGCTGCTGCTTCACTGGCACAAGGTGGCTGGATCGTTGCCTACAAAAGAGTACCTGAAGCAATTGGTGCCAACGTATGGGTATTTGGCCTGATAGCCGGTATCATATTGATGTGTGTAGCTTTTGTATTCAACGTAGATGGACATAACCCGATATATCACTGGGTGCACCCTGAAGGTGATAAACTATTAGAAGGCAAGTCTGCTTTCCTGAACCCGGCTATGTTTGCAGGTTTTACAATCGTTACTATTGCATTATGGTCTTTCTTCGGCCACAAATTCCGCGCGCTTTCTATAGCACAGGAATCTGCACCTAAAAACAGTACTAAAATATACTGGAATATGGTGAAGTGGTCTGCCGGTTTCCTGCTGGTATATGCGCTTACACAAATGAGCACTACACCGTGGATGTGGATCATGAGCATCGACGCCCACTGGTATTCTACCATGTTTAGCTGGTATACTTTTTCCAGTGCATTTGTGAGCGGTATGTCTGTTATCCTGTTGTTTGTAGTATACCTGAAAAACCAAGGCAACCTGGAGATAGTTAATAAAGAGCACGTTCATGACCTGGGTAAATTTATGTTCGCATTCAGTATTTTCTGGACATATACATGGTTTGCACAGTATATGCTGATATGGTACAGTAACATACCTGAAGAAACTACTTATTTCAAAATGCGCCAGCAAGGGCCATACAGCATGATATGGTACTCAGTATTCATTATTAACTTTATTATGCCGATACTGATACTGATGGCGCGCCCAAGCAAACGCAATTACTTTACAGTAAGCTTTATGGCATTGGTAATCATATTCGGTCACTGGTTGGATTTCTATATAATGACCATGCCCGGCCCTCTGGGTTCTCATTGGACACTGGGCTGGTATGAACTGGGTATATTGGCTGGTTTTGCCGGATTGATGATGTTTACTGTATCACGTACGCTGACAAAAGCATCGTTGGTACCAAACAACCATCCATTGCTGAAAGAAGCGATATTACACCAGAGCTAGGATTGAAGAGATTTTCTGTAACAGGACTATAAAAACTTAATAATAGTAAATACAAGATAACTGACCATGTCGGGATTATTAACAATAGCATTGATAATACTGGTATTTGTTATCATATACCAGATAGCAAAAGCCAGTGAATACGCTACCATATTGCGTGGCGAAGAGAAAATTAACGCAAGGGTGAATCGGACGATGGCCTGGTTGCTGGTAGTTTTCTTCTTGCTGGGATTGTATGGCATATGGTTGTGCCACGATGCACTGATAGATAAAATGTTGCCTGTATCAGCTTCAAACCACGGTGTGGAGTATGATAGCATGCTATTGGTTACGCTGATAGTAACAGGTATCGTGTTTTTTCTTACACAAACTATACTTTTCTGGTTTGCCTTCCGATACCAGTCTACAGAAAAAAGAAGTTCTTTCTTCTACGCCCACAACAATAAGCTGGAATTGATATGGACAACCATTCCTGCTATTGCGATGGCCTGTCTGGTAGCAGTAGGTTTGCGCAACTGGGGCAGAATGACTGGCGCCGCGCCTTCAAACGCTGCTGTGGTTGAAATAGTAGGTAAACAATTTAACTGGATCATTCGTTATCCGGGTAAAGATGGTGTTTTGGGCAAAAAAGACTTCCGTAAAATAAATGATGCCAATAACGTATTGGGTTTAGACTGGACTGATAAAGACAACCTGGATGACGTAGTGGCACAGAATGGTGAGCTGCACCTGGTAGTAAACAAACCTGTAAGCCTGGTTATAGGATCGAGGGATGTAATACACGATGTAGGCCTTGCACACTTCCGTATGAAAATGGATGCTGTACCGGGTATCACTACTACAATGTGGTTCACCCCAACTATTACTACTGCCAAGATGAAAGAGATCACCGGTAACAAGGATTTCGTTTACGAAATATCCTGCGACCAGATGTGCGGTAAAGGCCACTACTCAATGAGGGGTACTATAATAGTAGAAACACAGGCAGAGTATGATGCATGGATGGCGAAGCAACAGACGTACTATGCATCTGCCAATCCTCCGGCTGCGACACCTGCACCAGCTGCGGAAGGTGCTGCCCAGCCAGAACAGAAAACTGATAGTGTTAAAGCAATAACGATGAAGTAATCGTTCGCAACCAAGGCGAACATATAAAAGTGCAAATAATGAGCGACGTTATCATTCAAGGACCAAATGTAGCGCACACACACGACGCGCATGCTGATCATCATGGCCATGAGCACCATGAGCAGCACTTTATTACAAAGTACATTTTCAGCCAGGACCATAAGATCATTGCGAAGCAATTTCTTATTACAGGTATCATATGGGCTGTTATAGGCGCATTGATGTCTGTATTCTTCCGTCTTCAGCTTGGTTTCCCTGATCAGACATTCCCTATCATGGAAACATTCCTGGGCGAGTGGGCAAAAGGGGGTAAATTGAACCCTGAGTTTTACTATGCATTGGTAACCATGCACGGTACCATCCTGGTATTCTTCGTATTGACAGCCGGCCTGAGCGGTACATTTGCCAACCTGCTTATTCCTCTGCAGATAGGTGCACGCGATATGGCATCTCCTTTTATGAATATGCTGTCTTACTGGTTCTTCTTTGTTGCAAGTGTTTTCATGTTTGTATCATTATTTGTACAGACAGGACCTGCATCAGGTGGCTGGACCACTTATCCTCCGCTGAGCGCACTGAAAGAAGCATCATTAGGTTCCGGAATAGGTATGGATTTGTGGCTGATAAGCATGGCTCTGTTCGTTGTGTCATCTCTGCTGGGCGGTCTTAACTACATCTCTACTATCCTGAACATGCGTACCAAAGGTATGACCATGACGCGCATGCCGCTTACTATCTGGGCATTGTTCTTTACAGCTGTGTTGGGTGTACTTTCTTTCCCTGTACTGCTTTCAGGTTTTGTACTGCTGATATTCGACCGCAACTTCGGCACCAGCTTCTACCTGTCTGAAATATTCATAGGTGGTAAAGCATTGCCGCACGTAGGTGGTTCTGCTATCCTTTATCAGCACTTGTTCTGGTTCCTGGGCCACCCTGAGGTGTATATCATCATGCTTCCGGGTATGGGTATGGCTTCAGAGGTACTTTCAAACCACAGCCGCAAGCCGATATTCGGTTATACAGCGATGATCATATCCCTGATAGGTATCACTGTACTGGCCTTCCTGGTATGGGCGCACCATATGTTCGTTACGGGTATGAGTCCGTTCCTGGGTTCTGTGTTCGTACTGTTAACGCTGCTTATCGCCGTACCATCTGCGGTAAAAGTATTTAACTGGCTTACTACTATATGGAGAGGTAACATACGCTTTACGGTTCCGATGATGTTCGCACTTGGTTTCGTATCACTGTTCATCTCCGGTGGTCTTACAGGTATCTTCCTGGGTAACTCTGCACTGGATATTCACCTGCACGATACTTACTTTGTAATTGCGCACTTCCACATAGTAATGGGTGTATCTGCCTTCTTTGGTATGTTCGCCGGTATCTATCACTGGTTCCCTAAAATGTTTGGACGCTTCATGAATAATACCCTCGGTTATATTCACTTCTTCCTGACGTTTGCAGGCGCTTACCTGATATTCTGGCCTATGCACTATGAAGGTATCGCGGGTATGCCACGTCGTTACTACGACTATAGCGCATGGGAGTCTTTCAAACAATTCAATGACCTGAATGCTTTCATAAGTATTGCCGCCATACTGGTGTTCTTTGCTCAGTTGCTGTTTGTTGTTAACTTCTTTGTTAGCATTTTCCGTGGCCGCAAAATGACTACTAAGAATCCATGGGGTTCTCCGACACTTGAATGGACTACACCTATCAAAACCGGACACGGTAACTGGGAAGGTGATATTCCTGAAGTACACCGCTGGCCATATGACTATAAAGACGATGGTAACGGTAATGACTTTATACCGCAAACAGTGCCACTGAAACCAGGCGAAGAAGCACATTAAACAATGATATTGCCGTATTTAAATATTGCAAAATGCCCCGTTAATACGGGGCATTTTTATTAAGCAGCGATAAATAGCAAGGCCATATTAACTGTTCGTCAAATGAAAACCCACTTTAGTCAAATCAATCCTTTCATCCGTCTGATAGCTCATTCAAAGTATTGATGATTATATACTTTTACAAAGAACATCTACCCAATCGCTATCATACTGTAAACCCGCGGCAGCAGCCCCTATAACACATGTCAAGGTAATTGTATATACAATTACCTTTTTTGTTTTTACTATCTTTCCCGAATGATAAGGATACTACTAATAGCGCTACTGCTATACCCTTGCACAGTGATTGCGCAAACTGATGACGCACGGATAAGAGCTGTATTGGATAAGCAAATGAAAGCCTGGAATGAGGGGAGCATAGAAGAGTATATGCAGGGTTACTGGAATAGCGATAGCCTTGTTTTTGTAGGCAAAAGCGGACCAACCTATGGTTATAAAGAAACATTGGAGCGGTATAAGCGCTCTTATAGCGATACTGCTAAAATGGGCAAGCTATCGTTCGAAATATTGCAAGTAAAGCAATTGAGCAGGGAGTATTATTTTGTATTAGGTAAATGGGCACTGAAGCGTACAATAGGCGAAGTTGCTGGCAGCTTCACATTATTGTTCAGGAAGGTAAAGGGAGCCTGGGTGATAGTAGCTGATCATAGTAGTTAAGTTTCTGTATTATTTTAATTAAAATATTGTCTGTTTTCATAATTTATTTGGAATTGTTATAGAATAATTGCAATATTTGTAGCCCAATTCAATAAGAGAGAGATAATAGATGTAACCGCCAAGTGTACATTGAATTGCAAATAGTTTAGATAGGATTTTTTCACTAACTAAAATATAAGCAATCATGAAAAAGACCCCAAATTTGTTACGAAGGTGTTTCACCTTACTGCTTTTCAGCGTTTTTATTTTCTGCACAAACGATACGTATGCAACGCACTTCCGTTATGGTAACATTACCTGGGAACGTGTACCCGGTAATCCGTATCAAATCAAATTCAGAATTACCCAGGCATGGAGACGAGATTTTCCATTTGGAGGCCCATTGCCTAATGTGGGTTCTACGGTTAATACGGGTATAGGGTTTAATCCTGGCTCAGGATCAATTGTTCCCATTACATTGTTTGTAACATCTGTAAACACAACTGAAAACTGGATATACGGCCAGTTCGAGTACATTAAAACATATCCGTCAGTATCGGCTACATATACAGCTTCCTTTGACGGATGCTGCCGTATCTCTAGCCTGATGAATAACCCCGACCGTGATTACAGGGTTATATCTACAGTAACAGTAGGTAATAATAACGATGCTCCGGTATCAACTGTGCCGCCTTACATCAGTATGCCTGTAAATAGCACAGTAAGCTATCAGATACCATCTACAGACCCTAATGGTGATGCGCTTACCTTTTCATTAGCACCCAATGGAAGTTTTGGAGCTTCAACCGTGCAACCAACCGGCCTGACTGTTAGCCCGACAGGTGTCCTGTCCTTCAGCACCGTTGGTAAGGTCATTGGCCAGCTTTATAATGCTGTAGTGTATGTAACCGACAGCAAAGGCGCGAGGATACAATTAGACCTGATGTTGCGTATAACAGGCCCTTCTACGCCGCCTGTATTTGACTACACCGTAACGCCGGGTAATAATGCTAACTACATTATTCAGCCAGGCCAAACACTATCCTTCAATGTAAAAGCTTTGGATAATGATATGGGTGATGTGGTTACTTTGAATGCCCTTGGCTTGCCGGTAGGCGCAACTTTTGCATCTGCTAATGGCAATCCCGTAACGCGAAGCTTTAGCTGGACACCTACAAACGCACAACTGGGTACATACCAGGTTAATTTCCTGGCGCAGGATATAGCTACCATCCAAACCAACAGTATTGTAAATATAGTAGTATCAATGAGGCCGCAGTTTGTTTCACCTACACCGGGCAATGCCAGTACATTTTGCTATTTGCCGGGAACAACGATTAGCGAAACATTCCGCGCTATAGATCCTGATACTACAGATAGTGTTTCTATATCGGCTGTAACTGGTGTAGCAGGCAGCATGTCGTTCAGCCCGTCATTGCCAACTGCAAAAGCAAATCCCGTACAAACAGTAATAACCTGGCCTACCACTTCAGCCGACTGGGGCCAACATTTGCTGGTGATGAAAGCCACAGACAAATATGGCGAATCTGTAAACGATTCTATTACTTACCTGATAAATCACCCACCTGTATTTACCAGCACACAGCCTAATATCACCATTGCTGCAGGCCAAACTTTCAGCTATACATTCACTACTGCCGATGCGGATTCTGCACAAGGGGATAAAGTGGGCATAGAAAATGCAATTTTACCAAGCTGGCTAACGCTGACCGATAACAACGATGGCAGTTGGACAATTTCGGGCTCGCCTACCGTTGCCGATACAGGTATTCACCATGTAGGCATAGAAATAGAAGACTCACTGAATCACATAAACGGTACACACTGTGGTAATGCTTCTCAAAATTTTGAACTGACCGTGATACAATGTGCCGTTACACTATCTAAAACAGTGACCCATGTATTGTGCAATGGGGCAGCTACCGGGGCTATCAATATCACGACGGCTAACACTACATCGCCGGTGACATATGCATGGAGTAATGGTGCTACTACAGAAGATGTAACCGACCTGACAGCAGGTACTTATACATTTGCTTTGACAGATGCTAATGGCTGTACTGCTTTTGATACTACTACCATAACAGAGCCTACAGCGATAACGGGCAGTATATCTGTAAGCCCTGTAGTAACTATAACAGGACATACACCATACACTATCTACTTAGGTTATGGACCGCAAAGTGTTACACTAGCTGCTTCGGCATCAGGTGGTGCGGGTGGCTATACATATAGCTGGAGCCCTGCCGCGACTGTAGCTAATCCTACATCTGCCACTACACTAGTATCACCAACGAGTACCACAACCTACACAGTAACTATTACAGATGCGTCAGGATGTACACGTACTGTTTCGCAAATGATAAGGGTGGTAGATGCAAGGTGTGGTAATAACAACAATAAAGTAACCGTATGTCACTATCCTCCGGGAAATCCTGGCAACCCGCAAACATTGTGCATAGCCAGCAGCGCTGTAGCAGCACACCTGGCGCACGGCTGTAAAGTAGGCGACTGTCCTCCTGCTAAGTTCAACAATGAGGAAGCTGGTGAGAATGGTGATATGAATGCGCAAGCCGTAAAAGCATATCCTAACCCTACCAATGGCTACCTGGTTATAGAACTGCCAATGGATGCCGGCAATGCAAGCATACAGGTACTGGATATGACAGGTAAAATAATAGCACAGAAAGTAGGCGTAGCTACAAAAGCTACTTTCGACCTTGCGGGTGCAGCAAAAGGCATCTACCTGGTACAGGTGCGATACAATAATGAAGTGTACCGAACCAAAATATCTATACAATAAAGAACTATTATTGGTAATAAAAAAAGTAAAGGCTCGCCATGCGAGCCTTTACTTTTTATGTACTATATGCTTGTTACTTACCCATTGTAGCCAGGAACTCTTCATTGTTCTTGGTGCCTTTCATTTGCTGTAGCAGGAATTTCATAGCCTCATCGGTGTGCATATCTGCAATATGATTGCGAAGTATCCACATTTTATTGAGCACTTCCTTGCCATGCAGCAGGTCATCGCGGCGGGTAGAAGAGGATGTAATATCGATAGCAGGGAAAACACGCTTGTTGGCCAGTTTACGGTCTAATTGCAGCTCCATGTTACCGGTACCTTTAAACTCTTCAAAAATCACCTCGTCCATTTTAGAACCGGTATCTATCAGGGCGGTAGCCAGTATGGTAAGTGAACCACCATTTTCTATTTTACGGGCAGCACCAAAGAACTGTTTTGGTTTTTGCATCGCGTTGGCTTCCACACCACCACTCAATACTTTACCACTTGCAGGTGCTACGGTATTGTGTGCGCGTGCCAGGCGGGTAATAGAGTCGAGCAGGATAACTACGTCGTGTCCTACCTCTACCAGGCGTTTTGCTTTTTGCAGTGCAATGGTGGAAACCTTTACGTGTTTATCAGCTGGCTCATCAAAGGTAGAAGCGATAACTTCTGCACGAACACTGCGCTGCATATCAGTAACCTCTTCCGGGCGCTCATCTACCAGTACTATCATCAGGTAGCACTCGGGGTGATTAGCTGCAATAGCATTGGCTACCTCTTTCAGCAGCATGGTTTTACCCGTTTTAGGCTGGGCTACTATCAGGCCACGCTGACCCTTACCTATTGGAGTAAACAGGTCCATGATGCGTGTGCTGTAGTTATTGCCGGGGCTAGACAGGTTCAGCTTTTCAAAAGGGAACAACGGTGTCAGGTAATCGAATGGTACGCGATCGCGTATTTCATCGGGCAGCTTCCCGTTTATGGTTTCCACTTTCAGCAATGCAAAATATTTTTCACCTTCCTTTGGCGGGCGCACAGTACCGCGAACGGTATCGCCTGTCTTGAGGCCAAACAATTTTATCTGTGAAGGAGAAACATAAATATCATCGGGAGAACTCAGGTAGTTGTAGTCGCTGCTACGCAGGAAACCATATCCATCAGGCATCATTTCCAGCACACCTTCGCTGAAGACCACACCGTCAAACTCTACATTAAATGCATTTTGCTGTTGCTGTTCGCGGCGCTGCTGGTGGCGGCCATGATGCTGTTGTTGCTGTTGTGTTTGTTGAGGACGCTCAGCAGGTTCGCCGGCGGTTGGTTCTTGCGGAGGTTGTACTTCAGAATCTGAAGTATCCGGCATTACGATATCCGATACTTCTTGCTGTGTAGCTTCAGCAGCAGGGCTTGCTTCTTTCCTGTGTGCCGCCTTTTCTTCTGCAACTGCGTGCGCAGCTTCTTCTGTGTTATTAGCTTTGGGTTTGCGGGCACGGCGTTTTTTGCCATCTTCTTCCTCGCTATTCGCGGTTGCTGCCGGTGCTTTTTCTTCTGCCGGTGCTTCCGCTTTAGGTTTGCGGGCGCGCGGCTTTTTGTTTTCGTTTTCCGATGCGCCGGCTGATTGGTTTATAGCTTGTTGATCCAATATCTTATAAATTAAGGCTTGTTTATCGAGGGAACGTGCGTTGCTGATTTTCATATGTTCAGCAACATCTAACAGCTCGGGAACGAGCATCTCATTCAATTGCAGAATGTCGTAAGGCATGCGTGATTTTTTTCTAAAAAAGTGTTTGTTCTAAATGATCATTAATCCTAAAGGTCCCTTTATTAATTTTTTCCGGAAGTACCAGTGTTAAATAAGTAAATGGGAAAGTATTCAGGTTTCTGAATGAAAGAATGGAGTGATACTCCTGATAAATGCAAGTTTACAAATGTTTTTAATAAAAAACCAAAAAATGTCAATTTTTTATGTCATGAAAGGACAGAAATGACCTTGCCATGCGATTTATGGTGTCTTGCATAGGGGTATATTGAAAGCCGGGCAAAAAAC
>JANLJF010000086.1 GCA_029255605.1 Azovibrio restrictus | reverse complement strand
AAATCCGCGTAGCTATGCTGTGCCATATATAGTGGAATCAATGGAAAATTTTTTAGGGAAAAAAGCACTATACGATACTATTGACAAAGGCGCCGACTTTGATATTAATACGACGCAGATACAGCCGGTAATCGAAAAGTTGAATATATCATTTGATGATGCCTACCTATATCGGCTACTAAAAAAATATCATGAACTATAAAACCGCTATACTTAAAAGGAATATTGAACTGGCCGGCATGTTCCCTTTCGTATTGCTGGGCAAAATAGCCGGCAAAATATTTAAATTAAAAACCCGCCACCGCATATTTCTTTTCTTTCCATGGGCAGATATTGGCGGCTCCATAAAAGTGAATGCAGATATAGCCACATGTATCAAAAACGAAAGGCCGCTCATCATATTTACCAAAAAGCCAAGGAATAATGAATTCAGACACCTATTCGATATAGAAGGGGTACGTGTATTGGATATTCATAAATATGTAGATAATAAAGCGTTGCATTTCCTGAATTTTTTTTTCAGGGGTGTTTTAGCATCGTGGATTAATGCTGTAGAAAACCCGGTGGTATTTGGCGGCGAGAGCATGTATTTTTATAAAATAGTTCCACACGTAAAAAAAGAAACGCGTGTAGTAGAGCTTTGCCATCTTAATAATTGGTTCAATTTTTCGCAGTCATTTATTAAATACATCGACTTCAGAATTTTCAGTAGCCCACAAATAAAAAGGGATATGGAAAACCTGTACAGAGAAAGTGGTGTACCAGTTAAGTACTATCAGCAGCTATACTTTGTAGATAATATGATAGAAGTGCCGGAGCTGGTAGAAGTAAAGAATGATAAGCTGGAAGTTGTGTTTGTAGGCCGTGGTGCTGCGCAAAAACGGGTCCACCTGATAGCAGCTATCGCTAAGCGCCTGCACGAGGCAGATGCGAATGTCCATTTTTCATTTGTGGGTGATGTGGAAGAGATCATTCCTGATGATGTAAAGCAATACTGCACGCTTTATGGCAATGTAAAGGACAAAAACAAAGTGGCAGATATATATCTGAGGTCGGATGTGTTAATACTTACATCCCTTTTTGAAGGCCTGCCCATTGTAGTAATGGAAATGATGGCAAGAGGTAAAGTAATACTATCTACTGCAGTAGGCGGCATACCCGACTATATAGAAGACAATAAAAATGGATTGCTTATTACAGAAGCGAATGAAGACGAAATCGTGGCTAAAGGCGTGGAAAAAATACAATTGTTGATTGAAAATGAACAGCTTAGAAGGGACTTAGGCCATGCGGCTTATGCGTATGCCCAAAAGCATTTCAGTGGAGAAGTATTCTGCAAAACATATAGAGATTTTCTAGGCTTATAGATACGTATTGATATCTCGTTACCATTTGTCCCTACCAGCTAATTTTATTAATTCTGCACAAAGCCAATGCTTCTTAAAAAATGAAAAAAATATTAAAATATATCTATAAGATATTTCCTTTTAAACAATCCATTTTTAAAGTACTAAGGTCATTTGGCTTAAGTGATAATATTACCAGGCATTTGGTTTTTAACGGAACTATCACGCTCAAGGCGGATGATAAGAGTTTTAAGATGATTAATAAGGGATACTATCTCGAACAGCTTTTCTTTTGGAAAGGATTGGATGCATGGGAGAAATTATCAAGTCATTTATGGAGGGCTTTAGCGGAAAAATCTGATGTAATTTTTGATGTAGGCGCTAATACGGGCGTATATACCTTATTGGCTAAAGCATATAATCCATCTGCTGCGATATATGCTTTTGAGCCTATTGAGCGCATTTACACATTGTTGGATCAAAATGTAAAGCTGAACAGGTTGCAACACACAACCATTGTTAATAAGGCAGTATCAAATCAGGTAGGGGTTGTAGAAATGCATGATATGGATGAAGGAAATTTATATGAGGCCAGCCTTGAAACAAAATATATAGATGGATTAAGCTATGATAAGAAGAGGTTTAGAAAAAGAAAGGTTGAAGTAGAAACTATCGATCATTTTGTTCAGGCTAATAAGATTACCCAAATAGATCTTATTAAAATAGATGTAGAAACGCATGAACCTAAGGTAATTGAGGGTATGCGGGAAAGTTTGAAACACTTCAGGCCAATAATATTAATTGAAATCTTAAACCGTGATGTGGCAAATGGTATTTCAGTGCATTTTGAGGACCTTAACTATGTGTACTACAATATAAATGAGGTTACCGGCTATGAAAGGGTAAATCATATAATGCCAAGTACGCATTTTAACTATGTATTATGCCCTTTGGAGAAGGATAAAACTTTGCAGGAAATAATGCAAAGCGTACATCCCTGATGAAATAAATAATAAATGAAATTTTGTTTATCCATCCCATCAAAACATAATTATTTGTAATCGATTATTGCAATTTTACGGGTTAAGTTAAAAACAGGTGCAAAAAGTAGCTTGAGCCTTGCAAATTCGTCCCATACCGTTAACTTTGCTAACTCTAGAACAGAACGCTAGAAGACTGTTTTAATTATGAATTTTTTATTCCTGGCGGCCGACCAACAAACGCCCTTCAGTTATCTGCCTATAGCTCTACAGTTAATAGTAGCGGTAGGATTTGTAGTTATGACGATAGGTGCCTCCCATTTGCTGGGCCCTAAACGTAGAACGCAGGATAAACTTATCAACTTCGAGAGTGGTATCCCTTCTGTAGGCAATGCCCGCCAGCCAATGGCTATCAAGTATTTCCTTGTAGCTATCCTTTTCGTTCTGTTCGATGTGGAGGTTATCTTCTTTTATCCGTATGCTATCAACTTCAGGGAACTGGGTCAGGAAGGCTTTTTAGCCGTTATTATGTTTGTGGCATTTTTCCTTTGTGGTTTTACATACATCGTAAAGAAAGGTGCCCTGGAATGGGAAGACTAAAGTATTTATGTGAGTAAAAGAGTTGTGATTATTGAATAGTTAATACTTAGTGTAATTAAAAAGATAAAGATTATGGGACGTCCGGTTCAATATAATACGAATGTGAAATTGGCACCGATACCTGAAGGGTATTCGGGAGAGGGATTCATGGCCACATCTTTTGATAAAGCGATAGGCCTGGCTCGTAAAAACTCTTTATGGCCGTTACCGTTTGCCACATCGTGCTGCGGTATTGAGTTTATGGCTACCATGGGTGCCAACTACGACCTGGCCCGTTTCGGGTCTGAACGTATGGGCTTTACACCGCGCCAGTGCGACATGTTGCTGGTAGCAGGTACCATTGCCAAGAAAATGGCACCGATACTGCGCCAGGTATATTTGCAGATGGCAGAGCCACGCTGGGTAATAGCGATAGGTGCCTGTGCATCCAGCGGTGGCATATTCGATTCTTACCCTGTGCTGCAGGGTATAGACCAAGTGATACCGGTAGATGTGTATGTATCAGGATGCCCTCCGCGCCCCGAGGCGATATTGGATGGTGTGATAAAACTGCAGGACCTGGTACAAAATGAAAGTCTGCGACGCAGGAACAGCCCGGTATATAAAGCATTGATGGATAGTTACGCAATACAATAGTAATGCAAAAGGCAAGGGTCAAAATCACAAGCTTTTGACTTTCGACTTTTTACTTGACTTAGAATATGGCATTGACCAACGAAATATTAAAAGAAAAACTGACGGAAAAATTTGGCGAGGCACTTACCAATTGGGAAGAGCCTTATGGTATGCTGGCTGTAACAGCACCTGCCGAAATGAACCTGAAAGTAATGCAGCACCTGTATGATGACGATAGCACCCGCTTCCGATTTCTTACAGACCTGACAGCAGTGCACTACCCCGAAAGAAAAGGTGAAGAATTGTGTGTAGTTTATCATCTGCACAGCCTGGAAAATAATGTGCGCCTGCGTATGAAGGTATATGTGCCGATAGAAAAGCCCGATGTATTTACGGCTACACAGCTTTTTTCTGGAGCCAACTGGATGGAGCGTGAAACGTATGACAACTTCGGTGTCAATTTCGTAGGCCACCCAAATCTTACCCGCATACTGAATGTGGATGAGATGGACTACTTCCCCATGCGTAAGGAATATCGCATGGAAGACCCGACGCGTATAGACAAGGATGATGAAATGTTTGGCCGCGGCGGCACAGTAGCATAAAATAAAAACACCCGTAATGGGTGTAATAAATATTTATAACCAAACCAATAAGCCCGTTAGGGGTTTGGGGTATGACAGAACAACAAAATCATATACAACTCGCAGAAGAGTCACTGGCCAAGCAAAGTACTACGCTGAACCTTGGTCCTACGCACCCTGCCACCCACGGTGTCTTCCAAAACATCATGGAGATAGATGGTGAAAAAGTGCTGAGCACTGTGCCTACTATCGGTTATATACACCGCGCCTTCGAGAAAATCGCAGAGCGCAGGCCATATTATCAGATCACCCCGCTTACAGACAGGCTTAACTATTGCAGTGCCCCCATCAATAACATGGGCTGGCACATGACCATAGAAAAGTTGCTGAACATCAAGACACCCAAGCGTGTAGACTACATGCGTGTCATCATTATGGAACTGGCGCGTATTGCCGACCACCTGATATGCAACTCTGTAGTAGCGGTGGATACCGGTGCCCTTACCGGCTTTACCTACGTTTTCCAATGGCGCGAACTGATATACGAGATATACGAAGAAGTGTGCGGCAGCCGCCTTACAACCAATATCGGCCGTGTAGGTGGTTTCGAGCGCAACTTCAGTAAAGTGGCATGGGAGAAGATTGACAAATTCATGGAAGGCTTTCCTAAAGTGATGCGTGAGTTTGAAGCCCTGCTGAACCGTAACCGTATATTCATGGAGCGCTGTATAGGCGCCGGCCCAATAAGTGCCGAACGTGCACTGAACTACAGCATGACAGGCCCTAACCTGCGTGCTGCGGGTGTGGACTATGATGTGCGTGTGGCGCAGCCATATTCATCTTACGAAGATTTCGATTTCAAGATACCGGTGGGCACTACAGGCGATGTATATGACCGCTACATGGTGCGCAATGATGAAATCTGGGAAAGCTATAAAATAATACAACAGGCACTGGAGAAAATAACGAAGCTGGAACAGGAAGACCCTGCACAGAAAGATATTTTCTATGCGCCGGAGGCCGACCATTTTCACCTGCCTGCAAAAGAAGATGTGTACACGAAGATGGAAGCGCTGATATACCATTTCAAAATGATAATGGGCGAGATAGAAGTACTGCCGGGCGAGGTGTATCATGCAGTGGAAGGTGCCAATGGTGAACTGGGTTATTACCTGATAAGCGATGGCGGACGTACGCCATACAGGCTGCATTTCCGCAGGCCATGCTTCATTTATTACCAGGCATATCCTGAAATAGTAAGTGGCGGATTGCTGAGTGATGCCATCATCACCCTAAGTAGCCTGAATGTGATAGCAGGAGAACTGGATGCGTAAAAAAGCCCCTGACCCTTACAAAAGGGAAAGGTGTAGATATAACTTTAAAAAGAAAAGCCCCTTTAGGGGTTTGGGGTTATGATAAAATTTTCGGAAGAAAAACTGAATAAAGTAAAAGAGATCATGGCGCGCTACCCCGATGGGAAGCAGAAAAGCGCCCTGATACCTGTACTGCACATAGCGCAGGAAGAATTTGGCGGTTGGCTGGATGTGCCTGTTATGGACTATGTGGCAGAAGTGCTGGGAATATTGCCTATCGAGGTGTACGAGGTGGCTACCTTCTACACCATGTTCAATATGAAACCGGTAGGTAAATATGTGCTGGAAGTATGCCAGACCGGCCCTTGTATGCTGAATGGCAGCGATGATATCATAGACCACATCAAGCAGAAACTGGGCATACAGGCAGGTGAAACTACGCCCGATGGCCTGTTTACCCTGAAACCTGCAGAATGCCTGGGTGCATGTGGCTATGCGCCGATGATGCAATTGGGCAAGCATTATAAAGAGTTTTTGACAAAAGAAAAAGTAGACCAGCTATTAGAAGAACTAAGGGCTGCAGCTACCAACTAAATAAGATATGGCGCTGAACCTGGATATGGAATTTATCGTATCGGCTAAGCCCGAAAAAGTAATGCAGCTATTAACAGACCCTGTGTTGCTGCGAAAGTGGAGTGGCGAGGATGCAATAATTGAAAAAGAAGTAGGTGGTAGGTTTGAAATGTTTGGCGGCTGGGTGAAAGGTGAGATACTAAAAACCGGGAAAGACGAGCTGGCATATACCTGGAAAACAGAAGAGTGGGATGCAGATGCCAAACCGTCGCAAGTTCATTATAAACTAACAGCACATCCCGAAGGCACCAAAGTGATATTGCATCATACCGGATTGCCAAACGAAGATGAGTTGAAAGACCATAAGGATAGCTGGGAAGACCAGTTTTTCGGATTGATGGAAGAATATGTGTTAAGTACAGGATTTAAATAACCTATGCGAAACATATACATCATATTGTTGTTCTTTATTTATCATACCGCAGCTGCGCAGGATAGCGTGGCACTGGTAAAAGCCGTGGGCGGCCTTAACAGCGCCCTGCAGCAAAAAGATACGGCAGTGCTGAAAAGCTTATTGCACAAAAAGCTGAGCTACGGCCACTCTAACGGGTGGATAGAAAGCCGGCAGGAGGTAATAACCGATCTGCACAATGGCAAACTGGTATATAACAGTATATCACAAACCGCGCCGAATATTGTGATAGAAGGAAAAACGGCTGCCGTACGTGCCGAAGCTGACATAGATGTGGCGCTGGATGGCAAACAGGTGAAGCTGAGACTGCACATATTGCAGGTGTGGGTATGGAAAGACAAGGATAAAGAATGGAAACTGCTGAGCAGGCAGAGTACAAAGATTTAACCCCCAACCCCTGAAGGGGAGGCGGATATAAAATATTAAAAAAAGTCCCTTTAGGGATTTAGGGTTATGAAAGTATTATTAGAACATGCACATGTAGAAGGCATCCGCTACTACGATACCTACCGCAAAAACGGTGGTTATCGTGCAGTGGAAAAAGCCTTTAAGATGACGCCCGATGAGATAGTGGAAGAGGTGAAGAAAAGCGGCCTGCGTGGCCGTGGTGGTGCGGGTTTCCCTACGGGTATGAAATGGAGCTTCCTGGCAAAACCGGAAGGTGTGCCACGTCACCTGGTTTGTAATGCCGATGAATCGGAGCCCGGTACTTTTAAAGACCGCTACCTGATGGAGTTTCTGCCCCACCTGCTGATAGAAGGCCTTATCGTCAGCAGCTTTGCACTGGGTTGCAATGCTACTTATATATACATCCGTGGAGAATATGCATGGATAGTAGATATACTGGAACAAGCCATAGCCGAAGCTAAAAACAATGGCTGGCTGGGTAAGAATATACTGAACACCGGTTTCGATTGCGAGATATACGTGCAGCGCGGTGGCGGTGCCTATATCTGTGGTGAGGAAACAGCCCTGATAGAATCACTGGAAGGTAAGCGTGGCAACCCGCGCATCAAGCCGCCATTCCCCGCCATACAAGGTGTGTGGATGCGCCCAACGGTGGTAAACAACGTAGAAACATTAGCAGCAGTAGTGCCCATCCTGAATATGGGTGGCGAAGCATATGCTAAAATAGGTGTGGGTAAATCTACCGGTACCAAACTGCTTTCTGTATGCGGTAATGTAAACAAGCCGGGCGTGTACGAAATAGATATGACCCAGTCGGTAGAAGAGTTCATCTTCTCTGATGAATATTGCGGAGGTATACCTAAAGGCAAACGCCTGAAGGCTTGCATCCCCGGTGGTTCTTCCGTGCCTATAGTGCCGGCCAACCTGCTGTTGAAAACAGCACAAGGTGAAACCCGCTATATGAACTATGAAAGCCTTGCCGATGGTGGCTTTGCTACCGGTACCATGATGGGTTCGGGCGGCTTTATAGTAATGGATGAAGACCAGTGTGTAGTACGCCATACCATGACGCTGGCGCGCTTCTACAACCACGAAAGTTGCGGACAATGCAGCCCTTGCCGTGAAGGTACCGGCTGGATGTATAAAATACTGAAGAATCTTGAGTACGGGAAAGGTAAGATGAGCGATATAGACCTGTTGTGGGATATCCAGCGCAAGATAGAGGGTAACACCATCTGTCCGCTGGGCGATGCCGCTGCATGGCCGGTAGCCGCTGCCATCCGCCATTTCCGCGATGAATTTGAATGGCATGTGCTGAACCCGGATGAATCGCAAAGAAGGAATTTTGGACTGGCGCATTATGCTGATCCTATCCATGTTCCTACTACAGCTTAGTTTTTGACTTTTGAATGTTGACTTATGTCAGAACAACCGAAATTTAAAGTAACCATCGATAATATCACGGTAGAAGTACCAGCCGGTACTACTATCCTGAATGCGGCGCGTATGATAGGCGGCGAGGTAACTCCTCCTGCCATGTGCTATTATAGTAAACTGGAAGGCAGCGGTGGTAAATGCCGTACCTGTCTGGTAGAGGTAAGCAAGGGTTCTGAAAAAGACCCGCGCCCGATGCCCAAGCTGGTAGCCAGCTGCCGCACTACAGTGATGGATGGTATGGAAGTGAAAAACATCACTTCGGAAAAAGTACTAGACGCGCGCAAGGGTGTAGTAGAAATGCTGCTGATAAACCACCCGCTCGATTGCCCGGTGTGCGACCAGGCCGGCGAATGCCACCTGCAAGACCTGAGCTATGAGCACGGTGCATCCGGCACGCGCTACGAGTTCGACCGCCGTACGTTTGAAAAAGAAGACATCGGCGATTACATCTCCCTGCACATGACGCGCTGCATACTTTGCTACCGTTGCGTGTTTACGGCAGAACAGCTTACCCAAAGGCGCGAGCACGGTATACTGGAGCGCGGCGATCATGCCGAGATCAGTACACTACTGGGCAAATCGCTTGATAATGAATTCATTGGCAATGTAATAGATGTGTGCCCGGTGGGTGCGCTTACCGATAAAACCTTCCGTTTCAAGAACAGGGTGTGGTTTACCAAACCTGTAGATGCACATTGCAGTTGCACCAAGTGTAGTGGTAAAGTGCGCTTGTGGATGCGTGGCGACGAGGTGTTCCGCGTTACAGCCCGCAAGGATAAATGGGGTGAGGTAGAAGAGTTTATCTGTAACGATTGCCGCTTCCACCGCAAATCTGTCAGCGACTGGACGATAGAAGGCCCATCTAAGATAGACCGCCACAGCGTAATATCTCAAGGCCACTACGTAGGTACTAAAAAACAACCTGTATATATAGATAAAGTAATAGGTAAAGACCCTAAACTTTTGATGGATATACATAAAGTAAGTGATGTGAACAGGCCGGAAATAGAATTGTCTAAAATAGATGGCCCTGCCCACTCCGATGATTTTAAGAAAGACAGGTAAAAAATTAACGAACTAATTACTTTTGCGCCATTATGCTGTTACTACAAATTGATACAGCTTTTATAATTGAAAAGATTCTGCTCATCACGGTAATACTGCTGGGTTCGCTGGGTATTGCCATGTACCTGACCTGGGCCGAACGTAAAGTAGCTGCCGTGATGCAAGACCGTATAGGCCCTGCGCGTGCCGGTATCTTCGGTTTGCTGCAGCCGCTGGCAGATGGTGGTAAGCTTTTCTTTAAAGAAGAGATCATCCCCGACCGCTCTACCCGCACACTATTTATCTTGGGTCCTGCCTTGGCTATGCTTACTGCGCTGATGACCAGTGCCGTAGTACCCTGGGGGCCGGATATAACGTTAGAGAATGGTTCGGTTATCCGCCTGCAAGTGGCCGATATCAGTATTGGTATCCTTTTCATATTTGGCGTAGTGAGCCTTGGTGTGTACGGCGTAATGCTGGGTGGCTGGGCTTCCAACAATAAATTCTCGCTGCTGAGTAGTATCCGTGCAGCATCGCAGGCTATATCTTACGAGCTGGCTATGGGCCTGAGCTTGGTTGCGGTGCTGATGATGACCGGTTCGCTGAGCCTGCGCGAAATAGTAGAACAGCAACATGGCTTCTGGGATGGCTACTTCACCTGGAACTTCTTTAAGCAACCACTGGGTTTCCTGATATTTCTGATTTGCGCGTTTGCAGAACTGAACCGTGCACCTTTTGACCTGCCCGAGTGTGAAAGCGAACTGAACATGGGCTATCACCAGGAGTATTCATCTATGAAACTGGGCTTCTACCTGTTTGCTGAATATATCAACTTGTTTGTAAGCTCTGCCGTTATCATCACCCTGTTCTTTGGCGGGTACAATTTCCCGTTCATGGATAAGGTAGCCGGTGCTGCCAGCCCTATAGTGTTCTCGCTGATATGTGTGCTGATATTCCTGACTAAAATAATCTGCTGTATACTGTTTTTCATGTTCATCCGCTGGACGCTGCCTCGTTTCCGTTACGATCAGCTAATGCGCCTGGGTTGGAAATCACTGATACCACTTGCCTTGTTCAACATGGTGGTAACCGGTGCTGCTATATTGTGGATATTTAAATAATTAAGGATATAGAAAGCTGTGTTGAGCAACTTCTATATGCTGCATTTTTTGAGTTGAAATGGAAAAACTAACAAACAGGTCTGCGCCGGTAAACCGCGACCCGATGACATTCGGGGAGAAGATATACCTGCCTGCTATTGCCAAAGGCCTTAGCATAACCATAGGCCATATATTTAAAAAGAAGGCAACCGTCAGCTATCCGGAAGAAAAACGTCCGTTTAGCCCGGTGTTTCGTGGCCTGCATGTGCTGAACCGTGATGAGGAAGGTCGTGAGCGCTGCACAGCCTGTGGCCTGTGTGCCCTTGCCTGCCCTGCAGAAGCCATTACAATGGAAGCTGCTGAGCGCAAACCGGGCGAAGAGAACCTGTACCGCGAAGAGAAATACGCTGCTAAATATGAAATAAACATGCTGCGTTGCATATTCTGCGGTTATTGCGAAGAAGCCTGCCCTAAGGATGCCGTGTACCTGAGCGAAACAATAATGCCTACCAACTATACGCGTGATAGCTTTATCTATAAAAAGGAAGACCTCCTGATCCCTCATCCTAAAATGCAACAAGAAACCAAATAGTATATGAGTACGTACGAAATATTATTCTGGTTCCTGACGGTAATGGCATTGAGCTGTGCACTGGGTGTTATCCTGAGCCGCAACCCGGTGAACAGTGTATTGTTCCTGATTGCTACCTTCTTTGCTATTTCCGGCCACTATGTATTAATGAATGCACAGTTCCTGGCTATCGTAAACATCATAGTGTATGCAGGTGCCATCATGGTACTGTTCCTGTTTGTGATAATGCTGATGAACCTGAATGCCGATACCGAACCGCAGAAGAACCGGCTGGTGCAGTTTGCGGGTGTTATATCGGGTGGTGCGTTGTTCCTGGTAGTACTGGCAGCTTTGCGCACTTCATCTGTAAACATGCTGGAGCAGTCGCCTACAGATATAGGCCTGATAAAAAACCTGGGTAAAACACTGTTCACACAGTTCGTTCTGCCTTTTGAAATAAGCAGTGTACTCTTCCTTAGTGCAATGATTGGTGCGGTAGTTATCGGTAAAAAGGAAGAAGCGGTGAGTGAAGTAAAACAGTAACCCGTTTTAAAAAGAAGAAATGCCGATACAATACTATTTGTTTTTAAGTCTTGCGCTGTTTTGCATAGGTATCATGGGTACCCTGATGCGCCGCAATGCCATTATCGTTTTTATGTGCATAGAGCTGATGCTGAATGCCGTAAACCTGCTGATGGTAGCCTTTTCAAAAATGTATAATGATGCCTCTGCACAGATATTCGTGTTCTTTATAATGGTGGTGGCTGCAGCAGAGGTAGCCGTGGGGCTGGCTGTTATTGTGATGATGTACCGCAAGGTGCATTCAGTTGATATTAATATATTAAATAGGTTAAAACACTAAATCGTAGTAATGACTAACCTTGTTTGGCTGGTTCCTTTATTCCCGTTAATTGGCTTTTTGATTAATGGCATAGGTTGGCGTAAAATGCCAAAAGGCGCAGGCGGCGTTATCGGCAGCCTGGCTATACTGGCATCGTTTGCTGTTTCACTGGGCATCTTTTTCGAAGTAAAAAGCAGTGGCACTTCTACGGTGGTGCACCTGTTCGATTTTATACAATCGGGTAACCTGTACATCCCATTTGCCTTCCAGGTAGATGCACTGTCTTCCCTGTTCCTGCTTATTATTACCGGTATCGGTTTCCTGATACATGTGTACTCCACATCATACATGCACGATGACGAGGGTATGGTTAAGTATTTTGCCTACCTCAACCTCTTCGTATTCTCGATGTTGCTGCTGGTGCTGGGTGCGAACTATCTTATCATGTTCATCGGTTGGGAAGGTGTGGGCCTTTGCTCTTACCTGCTCATCGGTTTCTGGTTCAAAAACAGGGATTACACCAATGCCGCCAAGAAAGCCTTTGTGATGAACCGTATCGGTGACCTCGGTTTCCTGGTAGGTATGCTGCTGATACTTTTCAACTACGGTACACTTTCTTACAATGAATTCTTTGGCCAGCTGAATGGTGGTACGGTGCAGTTGTCGTCTAATATGCATAACTGGATTGCGATATGCCTGTTCATAGGCGCTATGGGTAAAAGTGCCCAGATACCTTTGTACACCTGGCTGCCCGATGCCATGGCGGGTCCTACCCCGGTATCGGCGCTTATCCACGCAGCAACGATGGTTACCGCCGGTATCTATATGATAGCGCGCAGCAATGCGCTGTATAGCTTGGCACCTATGGCGCTGAACCTGGTAGCAGTTATCGGTTTGGCTACCGCAATACTGGCAGCATCTATAGCCATCAGGCAATATGATATTAAAAAAGTACTGGCCTATTCTACGGTTAGCCAGTTGGGCTTTATGTTCCTGGCGCTGGGTGTAGGAGCCTATACTACTGCGGTGTTCCATGTTATGACACACGCCTTCTTCAAAGCCCTGATGTTCCTGGGTTCAGGTAGCGTTATCCATGCTATGGGTGGCGAGCAGGATATCCGAAGCATGGGCGGCCTGGGTAAGAAAATGAAGATAACCAGCATTACCTTCCTCATAGGCTGTCTCGCCATCGCAGGTATTCCGGGTTTCTCAGGTTTCTTTTCTAAAGATGAAATACTGGCTGCTACATATGCACATAGTCCTGTAATGTATTACCTGGCACTGGGTGCTGCATTGATGACGGCATTCTATATGTTCCGCCTCTACTTCCTTACGTTCACCGGTTCTTTCCGCGGCACACACGATCAGGAACACCACCTGCACGAAAGCCCTGCGGCTATGACGATACCGTTGATAGTACTGGCCATCATGTCGGTAATAGGTGGTTATGTGGGTCTGCCGGCTGTTATCAGCGAGCATCATGCATTTAATACATACCTGGCGCCTGTAGTTGCCAACTTTGGCCATCACCACCTGGAACACAGCACCGAATGGATGCTGATGGGCCTTTCAACAGGACTGGTAATTATAATGATAATTGTAGCCTACAATGCTACTAAGAAACCAAACTTTAAAGAGAACACAGGACTTGCAAAAGTGCTGGAGAATAAATGGTATGTAGATGAGCTGTATGATGCTATCATCGTACGCCCGCTGCTGGCATTGTCTTCAGCCCTCGACAGGTTTGTAGAAAAAATGGGTATCGACGGAGTGGTAAATGGTGTAGGTAAAACCGTACGCTGGGGTAGCGACAGGGTGCGCCTGTTGCAAACCGGCCAGGTAGGTTTCTACATCTTTATGATGGTGATAGGTATGACCCTGTTGTTTACCATTAGTTTTTTCTGGGTTCAATAAATAATTAGATAGCACTGCAAATATTGCTTTGGCATTATGATCTTAACATTACTTATACTGGTTCCTATAGCAGCAGGTATCCTTAGCTTTCTTGCAAAAGATAGCGCAAAGGCTGTTGCCCTTATTAGTAGCATTGCTACTTTAGGACTGGCTGCTTATATCAGCGCTGCATCCTACAGTCAACCTATGGCATGGTCTATACCATGGATACCGCGCCTGGGTGCACAACTCAGTTTATATTCAGATGGCATGGCGGCTATGCTGTGCCTGCTTACCGGCATCGTTATGCCTGTTGTCTTCATCAGCAACTGGAATAAAGAAGTAGAAAACCCCGGCGGCTTCTACGGCCTGATGCTGTTGGCACAGGCCGGCATCACAGGCGTGTTCTTAGCGCACGATGCCTTATTGTTCTACTTCTTTTGGGAGCTGGCACTGATACCTGTTTACTTCCTGTGTTCTATATGGGGTGGTGAAAAACGCATACCGGTTACGTTCAAATTCTTTGTTTATACATTCGTCGGCAGCCTTTTGATGCTATCTGCTATCATCTTCCTGGCATTGCAAAACCCCGGTGCGAATGCTTATGGCTGGGATAATATAGTAAGTGCAGGTATGTCTTTAGACCCTGTTACGCAACAGTGGCTCTTCTGGCTCATCTTCATAGCCTTTGCTATCAAGATGCCGATATTCCCCTTCCACACCTGGCAGCCCGATACCTATGAGCAATCGCCTACATCGGTTACCATCATCCTGAGCGCGTTGATGGTGAAAATGGGCCTGTTTTCGGTTATCCGCTGGTTGCTGCCTGTAGTACCTGAAGGTGTAGCTTTCTGGAGTAATACTGTTATTATACTTTCTATCATAGGTATCATCTATGCATCATGCATTGCTATTGTTCAAACGGACATGAAGCGCCTGATAGCATACTCGTCTATAGCGCACATGGGCCTGATGAGCGCCGCTGCCTTCTCGCAAACCTCTACCGGTATGCATGGCCTGATGGTGCAGATGTTCAACCATGGCATCAATATCACCGGCATGTGGCTCATCGTTAGCATGATAGAGCAGCGCTGGGGTACCCGCGATATGACTAAGCTGGGTGGCATGGCTATATCGGCACCTAAAATGGCTATAGCCTTTGTTATTATATCATTTGCCAATATAGGATTGCCACTTACCAATGGTTTCGTGGGCGAGTTTATGCTGTTCAATGGATTGTTCCAGAGCCCTTCGCCTTATCACATCAGCTACATGGTGCTGGCAGGTTTGGGTGTGATACTGGGTGCGGTATATACGCTGAACATGGTACAGAAAACCACTTATGGCAATACTGTGGGCATGACCATACAAAAAGACCTGAGTGTAAATGAATATGTGGGGCTGGCAGTTATTATAGGTATCATACTAATGCTGGGCGTATATCCTAAGCCACTGCTGGATATGACGGCTGCGGCAGCAGGTGTGATGATGCCATAAGATTGTAACGTTTGACTTTTTAATTCTTTTAATAATAATGAAGGCAATTATTGCTTCAACGGTATTTGGTGTAATACTCATGTTTACCGGGCTGATGGTAAAAGAAAAGAGATCGGTAGGTACCGTAGCTATTCTTTTACTGGCACTGTTACTGGGCGTTAACATCTGGGAACTTTCTGCTGCGGGCAACCAACCACAGACCTATTTCAACAATATGCTGCGCATAGACAGATACGGTCTTTGGTTCAATACGCTCATGACAGGCTGTACATTGCTGTATGCTATGCTGGTAAATAAGGATATTCAGCGGGTAGGTGCCCATGTAGCCGAATACTTTGCCCTGATATGCTTTATCCTATGCGGTATCTACCTGCTAAGCAGCTACAATAGTATGCTGATGCTGTTCTTGGGTATCGAGATATTATCTATACCACAATACATACTGGCAGGTAGCGATAAGCGCAACCTGAAAAGCAGTGAAGCCTCATTGAAATACCTGTTGATGGGTTCATTCTCTACCGGTATCCTGCTGATGGGCATTACGCTGTTGTATGGTGCCACCGGTACTTTCAATATTATTGGATTCACCTTCTTGCAAGATGACTTGCTGAGTCCAACTGCATTGGCAGGCATCATATTCCTGATGATAGCCTTAGGCTTTAAAGTATCTGCAGCACCTATGCATATGTGGACACCGGATGTATATGATGGTGCACCTACACCCTTCACTGCTTTTATGGCTACTGTAGTGAAGGCAGGCATATTCGTAGCTTTCATGAAGTTATTCTCCGTTGGTTTCGGTGCGCTGAGCAATCATTGGATGCTTGTACTGGCCATCGTTACTGCTGCAACACTGCTGGTTGGTAACATTACAGCCGTTTTCCAGCAAAGTGTAAAGCGTATGCTGGCCTATTCATCTATTGCACAGGCAGGCTTCATGCTCTTTGCCATATTGGCGGTAAATGCCACGGCATGGCAGGGTATGATAGTATATGCAGTAGCATATAGCGTAGCAACGATAGGGCTGTTTGCCGTATTGCTGAAACTGAAAGATTATACATATGATGGTTTCAATGGCCTGGCTAAAAAGCAACCATTGCTGGCCGGCGTTACCGCTATCTTCATATTCTCGCTGGCGGGTATACCGCTTACTGGCGGCTTTATGGCAAAATACATGGTGCTGCAGGCTGCACTGGAGCAAGGCCAGCTGATGTGGCTGGTGATATTTGCCCTGCTGATGGCAGCCGTAAGTGCTTATTACTACTTCCGTGTTATCATCGCTATGTACTTCAAGCAGGGCAATCCTGAATTGAATAGTGAAGTAACAGGGTCCGATAAACTACTGCTTATTGTTACCGGCATTATCGTTTTGATACTGGGCATCGCACCACAGGTAGTTATCGCAGGCATTTAAAAACATACAATATTTTCTTAAAATGCCCTGTTACGGGGCATTTTTTGTGTATATACCCCTAGCATAGCCGTACCTTTGCGTTCGAAACGTACAAGGTTTTTACCCACACCTGTGCATTACTTTTCGGGTAATAAAGGGTAAGCTGTACTATTTTCGATGTGTACCTGAAACGGAGTTTATATGGATATCGAACAACTCATGCCACACGTAGAAGCGCTGATATTTGCCAGCGAACGTCCTATCACTATGATGGAGATGACCGAAATGCTGGGCCAGGCTTTGGAAGAACAAATAGAAGGTGACCGCATAGCTACATGTATAGATGCCATCCGCGAAAAATACGAAGCAGCATATTACCCTTTCCAGTTGCGTGAAGCAGGTGGTGGATACCAGTTCCTCACTAAAAAGGCATATCACAAAACCGTATTGCAGCTGAATGGTGATAAACACATCAAAAAGCTATCGACAGCGGCAATGGAAACATTGGCCATCATAGCGTACAAGCAGCCGATTACTAAAACAGAGATAGAATTTATACGTGGCGTAAGTGCCGACTATTCCATCCAAAAACTACTGGAAAAAGAACTGATAGTGATAGCCGGGCGCAACGAGAATATGGTGGGCAAACCACTTACCTACACTACGTCCAAAAATTTTATGGACTACCTGGGTATCAATAACTCCGGCGAGTTGCCACAACTGAAAGACATTACTAATATCGATATAGTGTTGCCTACTAATGGCACTGAGGCAATACCTGAAGGTGACTCGCAACTGCTGGTATCTCCTGATGGCAGCATTATAGATGAAGAGACAGCTGAATAGAATTGATTAATTAATTAATTATAACTGACCCCGTACTACCCAAGTACGGGATTTTTTATTGTGCATAAATGCTCAAATTCCCGAAAATAAAAGGCTTGCCAATAGCAAATGAGCTAATTTTGCGCAAAAATTGAGCGCATGAATACCCCCAAGGCTATTGCCGTTTTTCTTTTTATGATTATGATGGCAGTACAACCGCTGGCTAAAGATAAAAGTGACAAGAAAACAGTAAAGCAACTGAAAGAAGACATAGGCTACCTGGCATCGGATGAACTGGAAGGCAGGCGCACCGGTAGCGCAGGTGAGCAAAAAGCGGTTGACTTTATCATAGCCAGGTATCAGAAGCTGGGTATTAAAGCCTATGAGAAAGACTATCGCCATTCATTTGCTTTTGTAAATGGCAAAGAGATACTGCCTGCTACGATGATACGTGTAGCGGGTAATACAGTTAACACTCGCGATGAAGCTTGTCCTGCACCTTTTAGTGCTATAAACAAGAAGGTAAAAGGTGAAGTGATACCGGGGGTGTATGAGCAAGGCAACATATGGATGATACCTTTGTTTGCCGATAAAGATGAGGCCGCAGATGCACACTTCGATTGGGAAAAATTCACTTTTGAACGCGCTAAAGATGCGGCCAAACAAGGCGCTATCGGGGTATTGTTTTACGATAGCTACGGTGCCAAATTCCCGCCCGAATTTCTGCCAAAATCAGAATACGAAAGCCTGGATATACCGGTAGCTATACTCACTAATAAAGGTTATGAGTCATACATCCGCCGTACAGATAACAATGTGGTACTGGAAATGAATATAGCACTGAAGAAAATAGAAATGACGGGTACCAATGTAGCAGCTTTTATAGATAACGGCGCCAAATATACAGTGGTGCTGGGTGCGCATCTGGATCACTTGGGTTACGGAGAAGATGGTAATAGCCTGAATGCTAAAAAAGACAGGCAGATACACAATGGTGCCGATGACAATGCCAGCGGCACGGCTGCACTCATGCAGTTGGCTGGCTGGATAAAAGATGCAAAGCTGAAAAAGTATAACTATCTGTTTCTGCATTTCTCGGGCGAAGAATTAGGCCTTTTAGGGTCTAAAGCCATTGTGAAAGACGCGGCATTGGACAGTAATAAGATTGTCTACATGATAAATATGGATATGCTGGGCAGGCTCAATGACAGCACGCATGCATTGACGGTAGGTGGCGTGGGCACATCGCCTGTATGGGGCACAGTTATAGATAAGAAAGACCCCAGGTTTCGTATTAGCTTTGATAGTGCAGGCGTGGGCCCTTCCGATCACACTTCTTTTTACCATCACGGGGTGCCGGTACTGTTCTTCTTCACAGGTCTGCATACCGACTATCACAAGCCAAGCGATGATGCTGATAAGATTAACTACAAGGGTGAGGCTATGGTAATGAACTACATCTATAATGTGGTAGAGAAAATGGAAAAACTACCGAGGCCCTCATTCACAACTACTAAGCAGTCTACCGTTGGCAAGGTGCGCTTTAAAGTAACGCTGGGTATCATGCCCGACTATTCATACCAGGAAGGAGGCGTAAAAGTAGATGGCGTTACCGAAGGGAAACCGGCTATAGCAGCAGGAGTAAAAGCAGGAGACATTATCACACAGTTAGGCGACTATAAAATAAACGGTATGCAAAGCTATATGGAAGCCTTAGGCAAATTTGCAGCCGGTGATAAAACCCAGGTCACCATCAAGCGGGATGGCAAGGAAATGAAACTACCGATAGAATTTAAATAAAAGAGAAAGGCTGGTTATAACCAGCCTTTCTCTTTTATACACAGAGTTTGTTTTTACTGTTTATTCGCCTCTATGTGAAGTTTGATATTTACTTCCGGGCGGATGAATTTATCGCCAAGCGATTTATCATTACCATACACAACCCCCCACTGCGTGCGGTCGATGTTGAAGTCGGCGTCTGCAATGAGGCTGTTGCCATTCATTCTTACTTTCGCTGGGAAAGTTACACTCTTGGTGCTATCCTTCAAGGTCAGGTTACCCGTAACCGTATGGGTAGCATCTTTCATTACCAGGTCCTTAGGGTCAGTAGCAACACCCGCAGCAACACTTGTTATTTCAAACTTCGCATTCGGATATTTTGTCACATCAAAAAAGTCGCCGCTTTTCAGGTGGCCTTGCAGCTTTTCATTGCCTTTACCACCGTCCAGTACTTTCAGGTTAGCCATATCAATATCAAAACGGCCGCCTGTTATGTTATTATCTGCAACACTAAGTGTGCCGGTAGAAATGGGGAAGATACCATCATGTTTCCCCACCGGTTTGGTGCCTATCCACAATAAAGTACTTTTCTGATTATCTACTGCAAAGTTGGTTCCCACAGGTGCTTCCTGCACCTGTTGCGCTTCTGCTGTTTGTGCTTCATCAGCCTTAGGTGCATCATTGCAGGCCGCAGTTGACACCAATGAAAGGACAATAATACTTTTCAGAATGTGTTTCATACGAGTCAATATTTAGGTTAAACTTCTTAAACTGAGTAAATTGCAGGGTGAATATGAAAAAAATCGCACCACGAGAGCTAAAAGAATGGTTGGCAGAGAAGAAACCTTTCGTTTTGATAGACGTGCGTGAAACATGGGAAAGAGAGTTGTTTAATATCGGCGGCCTTCACATACCGCTGGGCGATGTGATGCATCGCCGGAATGAAATACCTGTAGATATTGCTACGGTAATCTATTGTGAAAAGGGCATCCGCAGTTCTATTATCATACAGAGGCTGGAAGGTATAGGTTTTAATAACCTGTATAACCTGAGCGGCGGCATGAGCGAATGGAAGAAAACAGCAGCCGCTACTTTATAAGTTCTAGTTCGCCACCTTGTTTCGTCACTTTTAAATGGTGCGTGCCACCCAATGTTAGTGTATAATTTATTTCCTGGTGGCCTACCGGGAAGTTGAAACAGACAGGGTAGTCATACTCCTTCACCTTATCCCATATTATTTCATTTACTCTTTGCCCGAAAGGACGTTCTGTATCCTGCACATCGGTAAAGCCTCCAACTATTAATGCTGCCAGTTTATCCAGCTTGCCGGCTCGTTTCAGGTTCAGTAGCAGGCGGTCGGTATTATAGAGGTATTCGCCTATATCTTCTATGAAAAGGATCTTACCATCTGTATCTACTTCGGATGCTGAACCGGTAAGATGCGCGAGTATGGCAAGGTTACCACCAGTTAATACCGCAGTAGCTTCGCCGGTACGGTTATATTCTGAAGGTATGGTTTCATAGCTTAATGGTTTACCCGAAATAGCATCAAAGAAGTTGAGCATATGCGATTGTGTTATGGTATCCGGTTTGAAGGCACCGCACATAGGGCTGTGCATCGTTGCAATACCAAAGTTGTTCAGGATATGGCTGTGCAGTACGGTAATATCACTAAAACCGCATATCCACTTAGGGTTTTGCTGAAATTTTGTAAAATCCAGCTCATCTATGATACGGCTCATGCCATAACCACCGCGGCCCATCAGTATAGCATGAATGCTGCTATCGTCCAGCATACATTGTAAATCCTTACGGCGGGCCTCATCATTGCCTGAAAAGTAATAATGCTCGCTACCCACAGTATCGCCTATCACTACCTCATAACCCATATTGCGCAGTGTTTCCACCGCATAGCTAACCCTATCGTGCGAAACAAAACCTGCCGGGCAGGTAATACCTATTACAGAACCTTTTTGAAGGTATGGAGGATGTATCATATAGCTGCTGAAATGCCTATGTAAATATAATCTTCCCGTATCTCTACAGGATAAGTTTTCAGTTTATAACCTTCGCCACTGGTATTGCGTCCATTCGCAGGGTCGAAGCGGTATTTGTGCATCGGGCACACAATGCGACCTTGTGCATCCATCCAGCCTTCACACAACGGTGCACTGGCATGCGGGCAGGTAGCTGCAAAAGCAAAGAGTTCGGTACCGCGTTTTAATAAGCCAATGCGTTTACCTGCAAGCGTTATTTCCTGCAGGGTATTATCCTGCAATGTACTGAACATTGGATCATCTGCCTTGTGCCAATCGTATAACATAGTTACCTGCGTGCTGCGAAAAAATCTTTCATGAGTTGGGCACATTCATCGGCCATAATGCCATGTACTAATTCTGTTTTAGGATGGAAGGGCCAGTTTTCACCCGTGGTCTTTTTATAGCCATTCTTTACATCGGTAGCGCCATATACTATGCGTTTCAGTTTAGACCAATACATGGCACCGCAGCACATAAGGCAGGGTTCCAGCGTTACATATAGCGTAGCTTCGGTAAGATATTTACTACCTAATTGATTGAATGCAGCGGTAAGCGCTATCATCTCTGCATGGGCAGTACTGTCATTCAGCTGTTCTACCTGGTTGTGCCCACGGGAAATAATTTTGGTATCCCATACCACTACCGCACCTACAGGTATCTCGCCGGCATCATATGCCAGCTGTGCCTGCCGCAGGGCTTCGCGCATAAAATATGCATCGTCAAACATCATGCATCAAAGATAGGCCAGCTATTCTTTATTTTTTGTGTCCATAACTATCGTTACAGGGCCGTCATTTACCAATGCTACCTTCATATCCGCACCAAATGTGCCTGTGGCTACAGGCTTGCCCGTTAGTTGCTGCATATAACTAATAAAATGCTCGTATAAAGGAATAGCCAGTTCCGGCCGTGCAGCTTTAATAAAAGATGGGCGGTTACCTTTCTTATAAGAAGCATGCAGCGTAAACTGGCTCACCACCAGCACCTCGCCATCTATATCAGCTATGCTTTTGTTCATCAACCCCGCCTCATCGCTAAATACACGCAACTGTGCTATTTTATTACAAAGCCATTCAGCATCTTCCTGCGTATCTGCAGTCTCTATACCCAGCAGCACCATGAAGCCCTGCCCTATGGCCGACTTCATTTCTCCGTGTATAGTAACGCTCGCGGTAGATACCCTTTGAATGACTGCACGCATAGTGTTTCAGCTGTTTGATGCTAAACTAAGGAGTTTACTGCAATAAGCTAACTTTGCACTTCCTTTCTAAAAGGAGCAGAACATGTATAACATTAATGAAACAATAGTAGCTTTGGCCACCCCGCCGGGTATAGGTGCGATAGGTGTGATAAGGCTGAGTGGCGAAAAAGCGATAGCTATTACAGATAAAATATTTAAAGGCAAAAAACTGGCCAACCAACCAAGCCATACCTTGCACTTTGGCAGGATAATGAATGGCGATACAGAACTGGACGAGGTAGTGGTGAGCCTGTATAAAGCCCCTAAAAGTTATACGGGTGAAGATGTAGTCGAAATAAGCGGACACGGGTCTCAATACATACTGGAGCAGATCATCAACCTGTGCATAGCCAATGGAGCGCATATGGCAAAGGCGGGTGAGTTTACCCAGCGTGCTTTCCTGAATGGTAAGCTGGACCTGGCACAAGCAGAAGCAGTAGCAGATTTGATAGCCTCCCAATCGGGCGCGGCACAGCAGGCAGCTATGCACAACCTGCGTGGTGGCTTTAGCGAAGAGCTGAAAGAAATGCGCGAACAGTTGATACAGTTTAGCGCGCTGATAGAGCTGGAATTGGACTTTAGCCAAGAAGATGTAGAATTTGCAGACCGTACGCAGTTTTATAAACGGATAGATGAAATGCAACATATTGCGCAGCGCCTTTCAGATTCTTTTAAGCTGGGCAATGTGATACGCAATGGCGTAAGTGTGGCCATAATAGGCAAGCCAAATGCAGGTAAGAGTACATTGCTGAATGCCCTGCTGAATGAAGAGCGTGCTATAGTAAGTGATATCGCCGGCACTACGCGCGATGCGATAGAAGAAACACTGAATATAAATGGTGTACTCTTCCGCCTGATAGATACGGCCGGTATACGCGAACATACCAGCGATGTGATAGAAAGCATAGGCGTACAGCGCAGTATGGATACCATGAAGCGTGCCGATGTGGTAGTGTACTTATATGATGTGAATACTACTACCGCTGAAGAAGTGAAAGAACAAGTTGCTGTTTTTGAAAAAGAAGGTATTAAATACCTGCTGGTGGGTAATAAGATAGATACCTACACGCAGAAGACCTATGACGGCTTGATTTACATATCTGCCAAAAACAAAGACAATGTGCAGCAGTTGAAAAATGCACTATTCACAAAAGTAGTAGCAGGCGAGATAAACACAGAAGAGACTATTATTACCAATGCACGTCACTATGCATCGTTGCAGGAAGTGCTAAAGTCATTAGCAGATATAAAAGTCGGTTTGGACAATCACATAGCCAGCGATCTGGTAGCGTTGGATATACGCAGATGCTTGTTTTACCTGGGTGAAATAACCGGTGAAGTGACAACAGAAGATAAGCTTGATTATATATTTAGTAAATTTTGTATCGGGAAATAATTATTAGAATGAAGAAGATTGTATTTCTTTCCGCAACCTTATTATATAGCAGTATAGCATTTACACAAAATACCAATGAACTAAAGTATAACCTGAGCACTGATGGTAAGCGCTATGTAAAAGCAACTTTCCTCAATCAGTTATGGGCACGCTGGAACCAAAGCAATCCCGGTACTACCGTATTGGGCAGGCCGGAAGATAATACTTTTGATATAGGACTGAGGCGTACCCGCATGCAGCTGTACGGGCAAATAACAGACCGTGTATTTTTCTATACACAGTTTGGTATGAACAATTTTAACTTCCTTTCGCAAAATGCCGGTAACCGGAAACTACAAGCTTTCTTTCACGATGCATTGGGTGAGTTTAGTGTTTTCAAGCATTCCAATGCACTGAAACTGGGTGGCGGGCTTACTATTGTCAATGGCCTTAGTAGGTTCTCGCAGCCAAGTATCAGTACCATCATGACTACAGATGTCCCTGTCTTCTTGCAGGCAACGGTAGACCAGACAGATGAGTTTGCCCGTAAGCTGAGCCTGTATGCGCGCGGGCAGGTAGGCAAAATCGATTATCGTGTGGCCGTTTCAGACCCATTCCCCATACAAACGAACGGGCAAACACCACCTGCCATAAGCACTGATGCAACCTTTTCGGGTTATGGCCATTACAAACAATATCAAGGTTTTGTTGCATACAATTTTTTAGATAAAGAACCGCATACTACTCCTTATATGGCAGGTACCTACCTGGGTGAAAAGAAAGTATTGAACCTGGAAGCAGGCATCATGTACCAAAACGATGCCACGTGGCGATTGAATGGCGTGGACACCGTATATGATGATATGCTATTATGGTCGGCGGCTGTATATGCAGATATGCCGGTGATGAAGAATAAATATGCTATATCAGCTTATGTAGGTTATTACGGTACCGACTATGGCAAAAACTACATCCGCAACAATGGTATCATGAACCCCGCAAACGGCAATACAGATGCTACTGTTTTCAACGGTGCGGGCAATGCTTACCCAATGTTTGGCACGGGCAATAGCATATATGCCCAGCTGGGCATTCGTATGCCCGAACGCATGTTGGGCGACCTCGGCACTTTAATGCCATATGTTTCGTATCGCTGGTCCGATTATGAAAAACTAAACAATCCTTTCAGTATTTATAATGCCGGTGTCAACTGGCTTATCAATAAGCACCAGGCCAAAATATCGCTGAACTACGAAATGCGTCCCATATTCAGACGCCAGCCCAATGGCGATATTAATAATACAGCACAGGCCAGCTCTGTCTGGTTGCAATACCAGGTAAGCCTATAGCCTTGCATGTCAATACCTTTATAGAAGCCGCTGCAAGTTTTAAAGCCTGCAGTGGCTTTTTTAAGTAGCATCAGGCTATAAGTATGTGCAACATATTTTACCTTCGCCGCACGTATGCGTTACATATACTGTTCCCTTTTCATTTTGCTATCATTCAGCCTTGCATTGCAGGCACAGCCCGTTAAAAGAGAGTTCAGGGCGGCATGGATAGCTACCGTATCCAATATCGACTGGCCTTCCAAACCCGGCCTTCCCGCTGTGCAGCAACAGCAGGAATTCATCAGCAGGCTCAACCAGTTGCAGAAGCTGGGTTGTAATGCCGTTATCGTACAGGTACGCCCTGCATCCGATGCGTTGTATGCTTCTGAATATGAACCCTGGAGCCGTTTTCTTACGGGCAGGCAAGGGCAGCCACCCTTTCCGTATTACGATCCGCTGAAGTTTATGATAGAAGAAGCCCACAAACGCAATATGGAGCTTCACGCATGGTTCAATCCCTTCCGTGCACTCACAGATAGCAAAACAAACCCTAACCCTGCCAGCCACGTTACACGCAAACACCCTGACTGGATCATTTCTTACGGTGGTAAATCATATATAGATCCGGGTATTCCACATGCGCGCGAATATGTTATCAATATCATTATGGATGTGGTGAAACGTTATGATGTAGATGGCATCCATCTTGATGATTATTTTTATCCGTACCGCATAGCCGGCAAAGAATTTGGCGATGCACGCAGTTTCGCACGCTATGGTAGCGGGTTTACGAAAGATGACTGGCGCCGCAATAATGTAAGCACATTCGTATCTGTACTGCATACAAATATCAAGCAGGAAAAGAGCCATGTGAAATTCGGTATCAGTCCTTTCGGAGTATGGCGCAATGCCTCTAAAGATCCCGAAGGTTCTAATACGCGTGGCGGGCAAACCTGTTATGATGACCTGTATTCCGATGTACTGTTATGGATGCGCCGCGGTTGGCTCGATTACCTGCTGCCGCAACTATATTGGGAGCATGGTCATCGTGCTGCTGCTTTCGATATTCTGCTACCATGGTGGGAAAAACATAGCTATGGACGCCACATGTATTACGGATTGGGTGTATACAGGATGGCAGAAGCTGCAAAAGGGCCATGGATAGGTACAAATGAATTACTATGGCAGATACGCGATATACGCAGAACAGCGCAGCATAGCAGCCATGTATTCTACAGCACCGCCAGCTTCGATAAGATAATACCCGCTATGGCCGATAGCGTGGCTCATTACAATATGTATTATGCCCTGCCGCCGGTTATGGCTTGGCTGGATAGCATACCTCCTGTTGCCCCCCTGGCATTGAAGGCCATACCATCTTCACAGGGTACCTTGTTGCAATGGCAGCATGCCGGCAAAGAAAAAGTACGTTATGCTGTGTACCGTTTCCCTAATGGGGAACCTGTAAATATCAACAGGGCCGACCGGATGATCCGCATCACACAGGCGACTGAATTGCTGGATGAAGATGCAAATAAGTATAAGAAAACAACCTATGTAGTCACCGCGCTCGACCGTTTATGGAATGAAAGCAAGCCATCACCCCCGGCAGAAACGAAGTGACAAATTTGACTGATAATTAATAGTATAAGGTATTAGCAATTTTAAATTCGTTTTTTGTATCTTCATCACCCGTAAAAATGCCATTCAATGAAATCAGCTTGGTTTAAAAGTACACTGCTGACAGCAGTGGTTTCAATAGCACTGTTTGCTTGTAAGGATGATAATAAGCCGACACCTTCTACCCCGCCTGCTGTAGGTGGTAAAGGGGGGCTGGCTACAATGCGTGTGATAGCCGATGCCAATGGCATTAAAGTAGATAGCGGAAAGGTGTATATTAAATACGATGCCGTAGTGATACCGGCTAATAATCAATACGATGATTCTGCTAAAATTATAAAGGTAGATGGCATACCTATGGCCATATTTACCGAGCTGAAAGAAGGTAACTACTTCCTGTATATAAAGGGCTGGGATATCATCCGCTCTCAAACAATTTGGGGTAATATGGCATATACTTTACCGGCATCTGCCAAAACAGGTTTAGTATATGTAACAGTTCCGGTACGCCCAACACAACAATAAGCCAATAATAAAATACTATACTAATTGCTTAACGCCTTGAATATCAAGGCGTTTTTGTATGTTGATAACATGTGTATTTTTACAGTGTGTTAACATTGGTTACTATTGGCTGGAACGATATTTTGTTAACTTTGGTATAAATAGGTTGCTATGTTTGATGACGATTATTTTGATGATGAAGGTGGCTCGATGGACGAACTGTTGCAACGTTACGAGCTCGTAAAGAATGGCGAAGGTGTTGGAATGATGGACGAGGATGATTTTGAGCGCATTATTGAATATTATTTCCAAAGCAGTAATGAAGAGCAGGCATTGCTTGCCTGCGATATAGCCCGCACATATTATCCCTTTTCTTCTTCTGTCTTATTGCTGAGGGCCGAAATTCTGACACAGTCTCAGAAATATGGACAGGCATTGAAAACGCTGGATGAATTGGAGCAATATGACCAGAAAAGCCTCGATGCTACTTTATTGCGTTCAGATATTTTGCTGAGCCAGTTCAAATATGACCAGGCTGCTGCCTGGCTGGAACAACGCACGGATGAATTTGAAGGTAAAGAGAAAATAGAGTTACTGCTCGAACTATCCGATGTATATGACGAATGCGAAGAATTTGATGCGGTGTTCGATACGCTGAAGCGCATTATTAAGATAGACCGCCGAAATGAAGAAGCCCTGCAGAAAATTTGTTTCTGGGCCGATTTCACTAAGCGACTGGAAGAAAGCGCCACACTCCATACACAGCTTACAGAAGAAGACCCGTATAATGCACTGGCATGGTTCAACCTCGGCGCAGCTTACCAGGGGCTGAAGCTGTATGAGAAAGCCATTGATGCGTATGAATATTGCGTAGCTATCGATGAAAAATTCGAGTTTGCCTATCGCAATATGGCAGATGCATTCATGCGCCTGAAGTGGTACGAAAAAGCTATTGAAGTACTGGAAAAACACCTGGAAATAGCCAAAGCTGAAGATGTAATCTTTGAAGCCATGGGGTATTGCTGGGAAAAACAAAAGAACTTCCAGCGCGCCCGTCATTTCTACAGGCAGGCTTCACAGTTGAGCCCGCAGGATGATACCATTTTCTTTAAAATAGGTGAAACCTATGCAAGGGAAAAACAATGGGATAAAGCTGTAAAATCATATTCAGTTGCCTTGCACCTCGATGAAGACAATGCATCGTACTGCATGGCTATCGGCAATTGCCTGATGGAAATGGACGCACATAGCGAAGCGCTGGTGTGCTACCTGAACGCAGTGCGTCTGAAACCGGGCAATAAAACCACCTGGATAGCATTACTGAAAGGGCTGTATGTGTCGGGATATTTTGATGAAGCACTAACGCAGCTGGAAGTAGCTCGCGAGCATTGTGGCGATAAGCCCGATTTCAGGTATTACCACGCCGCCATATTGTTTGAACTGGGTAAGTCTAAAGAAGCAATGCTGCAACTGGAAAAAGCTTTAAAAGCAGCACCAAGGCGTACTAAAGTATTCACCGAATTAAATCCCGAATACATGAGGCGCACATCAGTGACAGACCTGATAGCCAAGTACAAAAAGAAATAGATGTTTAAAATAAAGGGAGTTGAAAGGCTCCCTTTATTTTTTAGCAATACGTACCCGTTTTATATCTATCAGGTTCATAGGGTTGGCACTGAATCCTGAAATACGGTTTTGTGTAAAATGCAGCAGCCTGTCGTAGTATAGCGGTATAACGGGCGCGTAGCTCATCACAAGGCTATCCATGCGTTGGTACATTTGCCACCTGGCCGTATCCGGCAGGTTCAGGCTTTCTGCATACCATTTATTGAAGGTACTGTTGTTAAACCTGGTATAGTTAGGTGGTGCCGGAAAATCACCGTTGAAGAAAACAAGGTAAGTTTCCGCATCCGGATAGTCGGCTATCCATTGTGCACGGAACATGGGCACTTCAGATCGCGACATCTGTTGTTTCAGAAAATTGGGCTGTATGATTTCTACATTCAGGCGTATGCCCACCTCTTGTAGCTGCGTGGCAATGAAGTTGATGATATCACTCCAGTTATCGGGTGTTAATATAGTAATGGGCGGCAGTCCTTTTCCATTAGGGTAGCCTGCCTTCGCCAGCAACTCCAATGCTTTGGCGGGGTTGTACCTGTAGCCATACCTGCCACTGCTATCGAAAGCCGGCATACCTGCAGGTATAAACCCCGATGTGGCAGGCATTACCACACCATTGCGGAAGTAAGTAGCTATCTTTTGCCTGTCTATAGCATAATTGATGGCTTGTCTTACTAAAGGGTTCAATACCGGTGAGCCTTTTACGTGCTTATTATTACTATCTGTCAGGAAACCAATGTATTCCATATTCAGGTAGGTCTGCTTCGTCATATGGAAGCGGTTACTGAATTCCTTTTTAAGCTCTCCGTTTTTAGATAGCACCAGGTCTTTGAACGAACCATCGATATTGTTTACAAAATCTACTTTTCCTTGCAGGAATAGCAGAAATTCTGTGGCTTTGCTATCTACAAACGTAGCCTGCACCGCAGAAAGATAGGGTAGTTGATTCCCTGCACTATCTCGTTCCCAGTAGTGTGGGTTGCGGTGCAGCACCAATACATTTCCTTCATCCCAGTATTTAAATTGAAAGGGCCCTGTACCACAAGGATGCGAGCGAAAGTCCTTGCCCCATTTTTCTACTACTTCATGCGGCACCACACTGCAATAAGGCATGCTCAATATTTCCGGCAGCGGGTGAAAGGGGGCTTTCAGGCGGATGCGCAGGGTGGTATCATCTATAGCAGTAAAAGGTTCTTTATCAGCCACGCGGTCGTTAAATATCCATGCGCCGGGTGATGCTACTTTGGGGTCTATAATACGATTGAAGCTATACGCTACATCTGCCGCAATCATCAACCTGCCTTTACCACCTGCAAATTCCGGGGCATCATGAAAGTAAACATCGTTGCGAAGGTAAAAACGGTACTCCAGGCCATCCGCACTCACCTCCCATCTTTTAGCCAGGCTGGGTACCAGGTGCAGGTTATTATCTGTTTCCACCAGCGTGTTGTATACCATATGGTCGCTCCACATGGTATAGAGGTCTTTGGCAAAGGCCGGGTCTATAGATTCCAGCGTACCGCTGGAAAAATTGAGGTAGAAAGTGTTATCCCTGCTTTCTTTTATAGTATTGTTGCAGGCGCTGAGCATAGCCATGCCTGCTGTTAGCAGCAACTTGCACGCGGCCTGCCGGTTGTTAAAAAAACGAGATAACCCCATGTTAGCTGCAAAATAAACTGAAATGCGCATTAATTTTGACGAAACGACGGCATATGGCAACAAAGCTTTCAGTAAACATCAATAAAATAGCTACCCTGCGTAATAGCCGTGGTGGTGATAACCCCAGCGTTCTGAAAGCTGCTATTGATTGCCAGCGCTTTGGTGCAGATGGCATTACGGTACATCCCCGCCCCGACGAGCGCCATATCCGTTACAGCGACGTGCGGGAAATAAAACCGATCATTACGACTGAATTCAATATTGAAGGTAACCCGCTGGAAGACAAGTTTGTAGAGCTGGTATTGGAAACACTTCCTACGCAGGTAACACTTGTTCCCGATGATCCGGGCCAGTTGACTTCCAATCACGGATGGGATACGATAGAGAAGGCTGATTACCTGAAGCGTATTATTGCAGTATTTAAAAATGCAGGGATAAGGGTCTCTATCTTTGTAGATCCTGTTGCCGATTTGGTGACTGCGGCTGCAGATACAGGCACGGATAGGGTAGAGCTATATACAGAAGCCTATGCGAAGCAATATCATATAAATAAGGAAGCTGCAATTTTTGACTATATAAAAGCTGCAAATGCCGCTGCTGCAAAAGGACTGGGCCTTAATGCAGGCCATGATCTCGATTTGCACAATCTCAAATTCTTTGCCTCTTCCATTCTCAACCTTGAGGAAGTATCCATTGGTCATGCATTGATATCGGATGCTATTTATTATGGCCTGGAAAACACTATTCAATTGTATAAAAGACAATTGCAATAGATTACTAACAGCTTTTCAACATTTTTTAGATTGTCGCTATTTTGCTTATCAATTGATAAGCAAAGGTTTAAGCGAGTGCCTAATTTTCAGGTTATTAAAATATCAACTTTTCCACATTTGATGTCAAATCCTCACAGTTTATCCACAATTTGATTACATTTGCACCATTGCTATATATACTTGTGTCCCCGAGAGAGATAAATGACCGTATGTATCGCATGAGAGATTTCTAACTAATATATGTAACTTATGAACAGGTACCTATACGCATTATTGTGTATAAGCCTTGGATTTTTATTACCAACCGTTGCCAAAGCCCAGGCGCCGGTTGCTGGTTTTACGTCCAATATCACTTCAGGTTGTGCCCCCATCCTGGTTAACTTTACTGATAATAGTACGAACTCCCCTACCTCCTGGTATTGGGACCTTGGTAACGGTACCACTTCTACCTTACAAAATCCGTCCACCACGTATATCACAGCCGGTTCTTATACCGTATCGCTGACGGTTACCAACGCAAGTGGTACGAATACCCGCACAGTTACCAACTGCATTACGGTGGCTGCCAGCCCCGCAGTAGCATTCACTGCCGACTCTACACCATCCTGCACATTACCACGTACTATCAGCTTTACCAATAATTCGGTTCCAGGTGGTTCCGGTACCACCACCTACCTATGGGATTTTGGCGATGGCAATACTTCAACGGCAGCAAATCCGTCGCACACCTACACAGCTACGGGCAACTATACAGTTACGCTGCTGGTTACAAATGGCAATGGTTGCTCACGCTCTTTGTCTAAAACCAACTATATACGCATAGGCACTAAACCGATATCCGGTTTCAGCGCCAGCAACAGGTTTGGCTGCACCTCCCCGCTTACTACCAACTTTACCAGTACCTCTATAGGCGCTACGTCCTACTACTGGAACTTTGGTGACGGCAACAGCTCAACGGCTCAAAACCCATCGCATACCTATACTACTACAGGTAGCTTCAGGGTATATCACGTAGCTACCAATAGCTTAGGTTGCACAGATACCATCGGGCAGAACGATTTTGTGAGTATAGGCCGGCCCACAGCAGCTTTCACTGTCGCCAGCACCGTGTGTGCAGGTAGCACGCTTAGTTTTACGAATACTTCTACCCCTTCGGGTTCGCTTACCTATTCGTGGGATTTTGGTGATGCCACCGGCTCAAGCGCACCAAGCCCTTCCAAAACATACACTATTGCAGGCACCTATATGGTGCGCCTGATAGCTTCAAACGGTACCTGTTATGATACCGCTTATCGCACAGTTACGGTAAATGCCCGCCCGACAGCACAGTTTACTGCTTCACCCACATCAGGTTGCGCAGTACCATTTACTACTGCGTTCTCTAATACATCTACCGGAGCTACCGCTTATGCATGGACTTTTGGTGACGGCAATACATCTACCGCTACCAGCCCGTCGAATACCTATACCAGCCTGGGCACATACAATGTAAGGCTGATAGCTACCAATGCAGCTGGTTGTGCCGATACGTTACGTCGTAATAATTACATCAGCATTCAGGCACCTACTGCTACTATAACAACCGGGGCATATAATGGTTGCATACCCGCAACTATCAACTTTACTGCTAATGTTACTACCAGTATCCCTGTTAGCAATTACAGCTGGAATTTTGGTGATGGCAGCAGTACTGTAAGCTGTGCTACCTGTTCTACACAGTCGCATACTTATACGGTAGCCGGTACTTATACGGTAACACTCACATATACCACAGGTACAGGATGTACCTATACAAGAACTACTACGGTAAGTGTAAATACAAAACCTACTGCGGGATTTACGGCTTCGCCTGTAAGCTTGTGCCCTGAAACACCGGTAGCATTTACCAATACTTCTACGGGTGCCGGTTCTTATGTATGGTACTTTGGTGATGGCAATACATCAGCAGCTACCAATCCTACCTATACGGCTTATGAGCATGGTACGTATACGGTAACGCTTGTTGCTAATAATAATGGTTGCCGCGATACGTTTACGCGCAGCAATTACATTACGGTTTATCCCCCAAGGGCCAATTTCACAATTGCATACAATTGTAATAACCGCCGCCAAATAACAGTAACGGACGCCTCTATAGGTGCTTCTACTTCTTACTGGGATTTTGGTGATGGTACTACATCTACACAAAACGGGGGCAGCATAACACATACCTATGCTGCTTATGGCACTTACACTATCACACTGGGTGTGTACAACAGTACTCATGGCTGTACGGATACATTGAGGCGCACAGTAAACCTGCAACCCCTGGATGCAAACTTTTCTGCCCTGGATACTACTTTGTGTAAGAACACACCTACTACATTTATCGCCACGGCAAGCTCCATAATCGCCACCTACAATTGGGATTTTGGAAGTGG
>JANLJF010000085.1 GCA_029255605.1 Azovibrio restrictus | reverse complement strand
TGGGTGTAAAATTGTTTACTAGTGTTTATATTTTTTCTTCAGATCCAGTATGGTATGGCTCTGGCATATATTATCTGTTTGCTGCACTACTTCAAACCCTGCTTTATCTATCAGCTTCAGAAATACATGGCTATCATACATCTGGCTGTTACCATTGGCCATGGTAGTAAAGTATAAAGAGGTCATTTGCAGGCTCAGTGCCGATGCTTCAAAGCGCTGCTTATCCCAAAAGGTTTCGTTGATGAAGACGCGCCCATTATCGCCTAATGCACGGTGGCATTTTTGCAATATCGATATGATCTCATCATCTGCAAAACAATCCAGGAACTGGCTCATCCATATGATGTCGTAACCTTCCGGCAGCTCTGTAGTATTATCCAGCACATTGCGCTGATGATATTGTACACGATGGCTATAGCCTGCTGCTTCTATATTCTGCTTAGCTACATTCAGCTGCACCTGCAGGTCTACAAGGCCTACTTCCACTTCGCTATTATAGTCAAGGCACGCCAGGGTGAATTTACCTGTATTGGCACCTATGTCCATTATCTTTTTAGGATGATGAGCAAACACTAATGGCAACGCTTCAGGAAATGCATTGTCTGAATAATAGTGGTCAAAATTGAACCAGCTTTCTTTTGCCGGCTCCGGTAGTATGGAAAGGCCCTGGTAAATAGTTTCCCAGTTACCCAGGTGGCGCAGGCCTATCGGCTTGCCTTGCTCTATAGATACTTTCAGGTCTTGCGCACCGTCATAACATACATCGCGCATAAAGTCTGTATTCACACGCGTCATGGCATCGTTCAGGAAGAAGTGGCCGGTTTTGGCAAGAAAATATTTTTCTTCTTTCTTGTACAGCAACCCGATACCCAGTCCCGCTTCCATCAATATACGCACACCGTAGCGGCTCATTTTTACCGATGCAGCTACTTCATCTATCGTAGTGCCTTCCACGCGGGCTTTTTCTATGGTCGCCAGTATACCGCTATCACGCAGTATTACCGATGCCTGGAAAATATAAGGTGCAAAAGCAATGAATTGGGCATGCGATATCGCATCCAGCGCAGATTTCTTATCCGTTTCAAACATTGCAGGCTTTTTCGTAGGGGTATCCAACATATAACAGCTAAATGTAAACTCCAAAAATACAGAAGTATATCAGTTTTTAACCATTATATAAAATTAAAACATATGAATATCGCAAGGCTGTTTTATACTAAAAATGGGGTGCAGATTGCACCCCATTTGTCCTGTCTATTTATCTAACTCCAGTCTTATATTATTCGTTTTACAGGTCTTTCGGCTTACCCTGTATCGACATTTTTATTTTTTCACGTTGGCGTTTCAGCCACGCTTTCATACGGAAGCTCAGCAGCATCATCACCGGCACCAGTATCAGCGTCAGGAAGGTTGCAAAGCTCAGGCCATATATCATCGTCCATGCCAGCGGTCCCCAGAAGGCTACGTTATCACCACCGAAGAAGATGTGCGGGTTCAGATGCGTAAGCAGCGTTTCGAAATTGATATTCAGACCCACGCCCAGCGGTATCAGGCCCAGTATAGCTGCCGTTGCAGTCAGCACCACCGGCGTCATACGCGTACGGCCTGCTTCTACTATCGCATCATAAGGTTCCATACCTTCTTTCAGCATCAGGTCCATAAACTCTATCAGCAGGATACCATTCCGTACCACGATACCGGCCAGCGCCACGATACCTATACCACTCATTACAATAGAGAAGTCTGTACCAAACGTGCTCACACCCAGGAATACACCTACGATACTGAAGAATATCTCTGACATGATAACTACCGTGCGGCTTAGCGAGTTGAACTGCATGATCAGCAGCAGGAAAATCAATCCCATTGATATCAGCATCGCATTACCCAGGAAGGCACCGGTTTCTGCCTGTTCTTCCTGCTGGCCACCCATGGTTATGGTCATGCCAGGTGGTGTACCAAAGTTGGCTACTTCACGGCCTACTGCCTGCACTACTTCATTCTCGTTAAAACCGGCCAGTACGTTCGATTGCAACGATATGATACGTTTCAGGTCTTTACGTTTGATGCCACCATAGGTTTCGCTATATTTCACATCTGCAAAAGCACTGATAGGCACTTCGCGTATCACGCCTCCCATACCCATATCACGGAATAGTATCGGCATGTTCCTCACCGCGTCTATATTCTCGCGTTGGTCTTGCTTTACGCGCAGGGTAATGGGATAGTCATCATTCGCATCGCGGAAGCGTGATATTTCTTTACCAAACACGGCCGTACGTAATGAGCCAACTATCTGACCGGTAGAAATACCTTCATTATTCATACGCTCACGGTTCAGGTCAAATACTATCTCTGGTTTATCTGCCTGGAAGTCGCTACGCAGTTCTTCCACACCCGGTATGTTTTTGCTTGCCAGGTATTTATTCAGTTTTTCAGAAACCGCTATCAGTGAATCCAGGTTATCACCCGTAATGTCTATCACGATAGGCTTAGGCAGTGGCGGCCCACCGGATTCCTGGTCTACCGTTACTACCGCACCGGGTATACCTTTTACAGCTTCCCTTATTTTGGTCAGGTATTCGCGGGTAGATACACCTTTACGTTTCGAGAATTCCACGAAGGCTACCTCTACGCGGCCCTTGTTCGGGAAATTACCTACTTCACCACTCGATGGGTCTACCGCACCAATGGTTACGTTGGCAATAACCGATTTTACTATCGGGTTTTTCTTGCCCGCTTTGTAATCTATATCCAGCACTTTCGTCACGCGGCTTTCCAGCTTTTCCAGCACCGTGTTGGTATAGGCCTGGTCGGTACCTACCGGCATGGTCAGGTACACGTACACAAAGTTGGGCTCTGACTGCGGGAAGAATACCACCTTCGGCGGACGGATAGCCATCATCACAACTGTGAGGACTATAAGGCCAAACGTAATGCCAATGGTTTTGCCCGGGTGCTTCAACGCACGTATCAGCCATTTGGTATACCATTCTTTAAACGCTGGCCATGTTTTGTTCTGGAAAGTGAATATCCATTTTGAGAAGACAAATTTTTCCAGCAGGATAAACGCGTATAGCAGCACTATGAAGTTAGCAATGCCCCACGCCTGTGCCAGGTAGCACAGCAGTGCCAGTGCTCCGAAAACGATAGCTACTACTTTATCTCCTTTACTAAACCTTGGTTTCTTATACTCATGGTCTTCAGGCTTCATAAAGCTGACGGCAAATACCGGGTTGATGATATAAGCCACAAATAGTGAAGCAAGAAGGGTAATAATAAGCGTTACCGGCAGGAAGAACATAAACTCGCCGATGATGCCTTTCCAGAAAGCCAGTGGTATGAACGGCATCAACGTAGTAATGGTACCCGTTAATACCGGCAGGAATATTTCACCTGTTGCGGTTTTGGCAGCCTTGGCTATCGGCACCTTACCATTATCAAATATCCGGTGTGTATTCTCTATCACTACTATCGCATCATCCACCACAATACCTACTGCCAGCAGGAACGAGAACAGCACAATCATGTTCAGCGATATATCAAAGCCCGGCATCACCAGGAAGGCAATAGCACAAGACAACGGCATGGCCATAGCTACGAACAAGGCATTGGTAACGCCCATGAAGAACATCAGGATAATCGTTACCAGTATAAAACCGATAATGATGGTATTGATCAGCTCATGCAGTGTATTACGTGTCTGTTCAGACTGGTCGCCCGTTACTACGATATTCAGGTCTGATGGTATGGATACACCTTTCATATCCATTACCGTCTGTGTCACTTTATCCGATGCTGCAATCAGGTTTTCACCTTTTGCTTTAATGATCTGTAACGTGATAACGTTCTTACCATCCAGGCGCGCATAGCTTTCCTGCTCTTCAAAGTCATCTTTTACTTCTGCCAGGTCTCTCAGGTATAGTGCTTTGCCATATTGGTTCTTCACTATTATATTGCCTATCTCTTCAGCCGTTTTAAACTCATTGCGCACAGTCAGGATACGCTTCTGATTGTTCATAGATACCTGGCCGGGGGTAGAAGAGATATTCTCATACGCTACGGCATTTTCTATATCATTAAACGAGAAGCCGGATGCAGTCATCTTATACATGTCCACATTTATCTGTATCTCACGGTCCAGCGCACCCACCATCTTGGCTTCCTTCACTTCTTTCAGCTCTTCTATCTTATCCTGCACCTCATCAGCATATTCTTTCAGCTGCTTCAGGTCGTAGGCGCCCGATATATTTACATACAGGATGGGAAATTCCGAAAGGTCAATATCATTCACCTCAGGTTCGTTGGGCAGATTTTGAGGCAGGTCGGTGCGTGCCTTATCTACCGCATCTTTCACATCGCGCTTGGCCTTTTCTACCTGTACATCGGTATTAAATTCTACAATTACTACAGAGAAATCCTGGAAGGAATTACTCGTTACTTTTTTAACACCGGTCAGGCCTTTTACTTGTTTTTCTATAGGCTTGGTTACGATGTTCTCCATGTTTTCAGGAGAGGTACCCGGATAGAAAGTCTGCACAATGATCTGTGGCATCTTTATCTCCGGAAACTGTTCCTTAGGCAGGGCATTATACATCAGTAAGCCCGCCAGCGTTATGATTATCGTGAGTATGTATATGGCTGTCCGGTTGTCAATGGCCCAACTGGACGGCTTAAACTCTTTAAATTGGTCTTTCATCGATTCGTTTTTCAGATAATTGACTGAAACAATTGTTATCGTATTTCTATAGCCTTACCATTGTCCAGGTCTGCATATCCTTCCACTACTACTTTATCACCTGTCTGCAAGCCTTCCAATATTTCTACCATCCCGTTTGAGTTACGGCCGGTTTTCACAGTTACCGCTTTTGCTTTTCCGCCATCAGCTACATATACCATTTCGCCATCAGCCGTTTTTTGTATAGCCGATACCGGAACCACAAGGGCACCTTTGTTCTGATAGTTCAGTATCTGCATTTTACAGCTCATGTTAGGGCTCAGCTTGCTGTTGCTACCCAACCTTACTTCCACCTGGAAGGCGCGTGATACCGGGTCTACCGCTTTCGATACGTAGGTCAGTTTCGATTTCAGGCTATCTGTACCATCGGCAAATACCAGGTTTACAGGGTTGCCTTCTTTTACCTTTCCTATATAGTTCTCACCCAGGTTGGCTTGTACTTTCAGGTCGGCATTGCTTACTACACGGATACCACTTACACCGGGATTAGCAATATCACCTTCTTTTATATTCACCGCATCTACAATACCGCTGATAGGTGCTTTGATGGTGTACATACTGCGCTGTGCCTCCAATGCCGCTTTTTGTTTGGCAGTAGCTTCATACTGCGCTTTTGCAGACATCAGCTGTACTTCTGTACCTATGTTTTGAGCCCACAATTTCTGCTGCCTTTCGTACAATGATTTTTGCAGGGTTACCTGTGGCTCCATTGCTTTTATCTGTTGCTCTACAGCAGCAGCATCCAGCACTGCCAGGGTTTGGCCTTTGCTTACGCGCTGGCCTACCCGCACCATTATACGCTTTACAGTACCGGGTGCCTGCGGTGTCGACAAGATATTCTGCTCACCGTTTACAGAACCCTGCACTTCTATATAGGCGTTAAAATCCTGTGGCTGCATTTCTACAACGGATACAGGTGTTCCTTTTGCCGGTTTGGTTTTATTTACTTCTACTTCCAGTTTGGCTATTTTATCATCCAGTGCCGCGCGTTCCTTTTTCAGTTTGGCAAGTTCTGCTTCGCCCCCCTTCTTTTCTTCTCCACCGCAGGCTGCCAGCAGGCTGGTTGTTAATAACAATAAATAAACAGAGCGTTTCATGCTATATATTTTAATTATGTTGTTGGTTAGATTTATTTGAATTGACCGATTGCCTTTTGTAAATCAGATTGAGCATTTATCACATCCAGCATCGCGTTGAAATAGTTATTTTGAGATTGAAGCATTTCTGTTTGGGCTTGGGTCACTTCTGTATTACTTCCGACTCCAGCTTTATATTTCTTCCTTGCAAGTTCAAGAACACCATTTGCCAGATTAAGAGTTCGCTCTTGATTTTTCATTGCTAACAAAGCATTTTTAAGAGTTGTTTTAGACTGTGCAGTTTGAAAATCAATAGCTAATTTTATATTGTCAATGTCGTTTTCTGTTTTTTGGATATTATATTTAGCCTGCTTTACTCTACTATATCTTTGAAGGCCGTCGAAAACTTTTACATTGAGTCTAAGACCTACTAACGAGTAAAATATATAAGGCTTATTCACTATGTCAGAAAACGTGTTAGAGGCATAGTTATAGTTTACACTACCAAATGCTGCTAATGTTGGTAAACCTGATAATCTATGTCTTTTTAAATCGTATTGATTAAGTTTTAACTGCGTTTGGAGTAGGTCGAACTCAGTTCGATCATCATAATCAGCTTCTATAGCTAACAACATATTGGTTGACTGCTCAATGTTACGATCAAAGGAAGTATCAGTCAATATAACTGATTGATTTATATCCATTCCCATTTGGAATTTAAGTAATTGTTCGCTTACATCTATTAAGCTACCGATGCGTATGCTATCAGTTGCTAGATTATTCACCTGAACTTCTACCCTATCTACATCAATCTTCTCAGCGAAACCATTACTATACAATATGCCAACATCATTTCCCATACTCCTTGCATTTGCTAAAGACGTATTTAATATTTTATATTGACGTTTAGCAATGACAAAAGCGTAATATGCCTTTTGCACATTATATCTTACTTCTTGTTCGCTTAACTGCGCTGTCTGTTCATACAACTTTATAGCTGCATTTCTCGCTTGCAATGCGACAAGCACACTACCGTCAAACAAAACTTGCGAAGCAGACCCAGTTGCAGTCGAATTATATGTCGGGGTAAATTGTAATGTTGTAAATGTCCCTTTTGGTTGTCCTGCAAATTCCCCCGGCACAAATGTTTTTTGTGGTGTTATGAAATCTGTAAATTGTCCTTCAGCACTTAATTGTGGCAATGCAATACCAGTAATCTCAGCATTTTTTGCTTTTTGGAGGAGTATGTCAATACGTGCATTTTTTGCCTTTGAATTATTCTTCACAGCATAATCCATAGCTTCTTGCAGGCTCAGCAGTTTAGGCTCCATAGTTACTTCAGTCTGCGCTTTTGCCAATGCCGGCAGCAGGCCAATGGTTAGTGTTAAACCGTATATCAATAGTCGTCTCATATGTTAGAAACTTGCTTTAAGTATTGTTCTTTGTATTTCTGGTATAGTTTTTCGCCTTTGGGTGTCATGATGCCGTACAAAAAGTGTTCACTCACCTCGTGCATTACAAACTTCAGGTCGTTGCGGCTGTTTATCATCAGGTTAGGGTGCAGCACCAGCATACTCACCTCCATACGGTAGCGGGCAATAAATTCAGCATCCAGCGTATCGCGGTACAAACCTTCCTTCATGCCCCACAGCACATTGTTCTTAATGGCTTCAATATCCTTGGCCATCATATTGGCCCTGAATTTCTGGTAGCCATCGGGGTAATACCTTTCCAGTTCCAGCAATGCCAGCGGGTTCATATTGCGCAGCACATTGTCAAACATGCCCATCACACGCACCATGCCTTCTATGGCATTATCTGCCTCGTTCATTATCGATATACAGCTATCAGATACATGCTCCTGAAACCAGCTTACCGATTCATTTACTACTTCATTCTTATTGGCAAAGTGCTGATAGAGGGTTTTCTTGGAAATACCCGCCCTTCTCGCTATATCATCCATGGTGATGGTCTTGAAGCCGTACTGACGGAACAATTCCATGGACGCACTGAGTATTTTAGTTAATGGTTCCATAATCGTCCGCAAAACTATGGAAACATTTTTTATAAAAAACGTTTCCTGTGTATATTTAATTTCTATTAGGCTTATCGAAAAAATATATTGGGTATGCCTTAATGCAACCTGGAGTGGCTTTAATGCCTGTATTTTCCGCTTCGGGCATAATTATTTAGTTTTATGGCACTAAACATTTACACATATGTCTTTCTGGAAAGATTTTAAGGCCTTCGCAATGAAAGGCAATGTAATAGACCTGGCTGTCGGTGTGGTTATCGGTGCAGCCTTTGGCAAGATCGTTACGGCCCTTGTAGACGACCTTATAATGCCCATCATTGGCTATATGACACCCAAGGGCCAAAAGTTTACAGACCTCTATACCGTACTGAAACCGGCAAAGGATGGTGATGTTTACACTTCCCTGGAGCAGGCCAAAACTGCCGGCGCCAATGTTTTCGCCTATGGCCATTTCATTCAGACTATTGTTGACTTTCTTATAATAGCCTTTTTTATATTCCTGGCCATCCGCGCTATACAAAGGCTGCAAACCAAGAAGGAAGAAGCGGAAGCACCAGCGGCACCAGAACCATCGTCTACAGATAAATTATTGATTGAAATACGCGACCTGCTTAAGAAATAAGGATTATTTATCCCTATTCTGTGGTATAAGAGCGATTATTTCTGCATTTTTGTGCTTCAGGACAGGCATTATCATCTATGGCTACAGGAAAAATCTACCAGGATCTCATCACACGTAAACGGCAGGGGCGTAGTGGCTTTGCTGTTCTCATAGACCCTGATAAGGTGGCCCCGGCAGATATGCCCCACCTGGCTAAGCTATGCAACAAAGCAGGTGTTGATTATGTACTGATGGGCGGTAGCCTTGTAGTGGCCGATAACCTCGATGCCTGCATCCAGCGCTTTAAAGCTGAAAGCAATATACCTGTCATACTTTTCCCGGGCAGCCCCGCACAGGTTACGCCTTATGCAGATGCCTTATTGTATCTATCTCTTATATCCGGCCGTAATGCGGAACTGCTGATAGGCCAGCATGTAGTATCGGCACCTACGGTAAAAGCCAGTGGGTTGGAAGTGATATCTACCGGATATATGGTAATAGATGGCGGCACACCCACCACTGTTTCTTACATGAGCCATGCCGCACCTATACCTGCCAATAAGCCGGATATAGCTTTATGCACCGCGTGGGCCGGTGAATTGCAGGGGAAACATATTATCTACATGGATGCAGGCAGCGGCGCACGGGTGCCTATTACCGAGGAAATGATTCATAAAGTAAGCAACCATATAGAGATACCGCTATTCATAGGCGGCGGCATACATACACCCGAAAAAGTATATGCCAACTGCAAGGCCGGTGCCAACATCGTGGTAGTAGGTAATGCCATAGAGCGCGACCCGATGCTGATACAGGAACTGGCGGCTGCGACGAAAGAGGCCGTAGTTACTGTAAAACAATAGCCCCGGTTTTTATATCTTACTGCTATGCAGTCCCCATTATACAAAGAAGCCATACTGTGCCTGATGTTTGCTATGGCAGAGGCCGATGCCACTATCAATAATGATGAGCTGATTGCCGTCATTACCATGAAGGATGTGTTTCGTGGCTATAGCGAGGCCGATATCATGGAACTGTACCGGGAATATAAGAGCCGCTTTGCAGATGCAGGGTTTGCAGGTATTTGCAATGTAATGGTACGGCAAATACCATCTGAACTACATATGGGTACCTTATCTATACTGGCAGATATGGCTACCATTGATTTTGATGTAAGTATGCAGGAAGGCTCCTTCATATCTATAGCTGCCGCTACGATGGGTATATCGGATATCGCCGTAAAGACGCTCCTTCTCACATCACTATCGCGAAAGCTACTGCTGCAAACGGGCGAAGAAGGATTGTAATTAACTTACTTCTTCCCCTCGGCCTTTTACATCTTTTGTACTGCGTATCAGGCCAATGCCCGCAAAAAAGAATACAGCACCTAATATACCGTAGACGGCTATTGTTTTTACATCGCGGGCATTACCGCCTGTGTTTATAAAATCGTTGGCCGCCATTATAAGCCCTACTATACCCAATATTGTAAGTATAATGCCGAATATGCGCTTTTCCATAAAAAACCATGTTTGGTCTATCACTATCTTATAAAGAATGTGCCAGAACACAGCTTTTACAAATGAAATGCAGCGGCAGGTATTTGTGCATCATATTTTATATCCGTCACCTGCCATCGATAATAATTATAGTCACCCTCTTTCAGTTGCCAGATAGCATCGCCTTCTGACATTACAGATATGCCATTGAAACTGCTGTAATTACGCGCGGGAATTATCCATTTTTCCTTCTGTGCATCAGGGCCGCCACCCATATAGCGCATAGCCTCTACCGCCACAACCCTGCCGCTATTATCGAAACTGAAAATGGCCGATGCGGTTACCTGCCTGTATTGCATAGTAAGCCCGGCATGGCAGCTATCAATTTCCCGCCATTGAAAATAGGGCTGTAACGCAGCGGACGGGAACCAACATATTTCTCCCATATACCGCAACATTGCCCCTTGATCTATTTTACTGCTTTTGTCATCCACTATTGTGAAAAGACCATACAGCTTAATGAGCATATGGCCGTTGCCATCCTTAAACTTATCGCGGCCTGTCATTACCATCCCAGGATCCGTATTGACTTTTACCGTCCATACAAAAGCAGGCTCATTGATATTAAAATATTGTTCAGCGTGCACGGGCAACCATTTGCCGCCGGGTTTTATCCGCATGTAGCCCTTCTGTTTAAGGTACACTTTATGCACGAGCGGCTTACCAATAGTGCCCGATTGCTTCAGCCATTTTTGTACACATAGCGGTAAGCCTTTAAGCATCTGCTCCGTAACTACAGCATTGCTATTGCTTGCATTACGTAGAATCGCCTTGGTTTCATTACCTGCTGTTTTAAAAAACTGCCATTGCCCTAAGGCGGTAATGCTAACCAGCAAAATCAATACATTAACCAAAGTACCTGCTTTGGCTACAGGCCACCATAATATTATCAGTACTTGAGACAATATGATTGGCACTACTGCAAGCATCCACCACCAATCCATATGCAACCAGTACACAACGGCTGTAAAAGCGAACAGGACAAAAGCAAAAAGCCAGAGTGCTTTAAATACCGTCGTGAGCCTTGACCCGGTAGCAATGGCCGATTTACCGATAAGTCCGCCAGCTTTTGCCGGTACTACAGCTATCTGCATGCAGTGCTATTAGCAATATAAAAAGCCGCATAAATGAACCATAAAAGTATCCGGCTTATATCGCCATACATATGATCATTATCAGCACAGCCGCTGATAGCTAACTACTTATGAAAAGTATTGACAATGTGTTCTGCCGTTTGTAATTTCATACTTCACCTTTAAAATTTATTATCATGAAACGTTTATTATTTATGGCTATTGCCATTCTTACCACCATTGCTGCACAAGCACAGCCTTACCTGACCGTTAATAACTACACCAGTTGCAATGCATTTGCAGATATGTATTGCCGAGACCTTGCCTGCGACCCCAGTACGGGCGTATCCACCAGCGGCAGCACTACCTTTACACCCGGTACCACTGTTGTAGATGCTACTACCCTGCCGGGGTGGAACAGTAGTGTAACGTATTACTGGCAATATGGCCGCGTAGGTAATATCTGCAATTGGGTACCCGGCGGTGGCGGCTGTTCAGGCACGGTTATCACCCTTTCAAACGGCAATTGTGTTGGCGGTTCATTTGCAGGCGGATGTGTATTGATAGACAATGCCTGCAGCGGCGGATGTGCGCAGTTCAACATAAGGGTTACCTGGAACAATGTAACCGGTGATGCTCAAGTAGACATTTATCCTTAGAGATACATTCCTTATTACCAGATGCCTCGTAGTAATACGGGGCATTTTTTGTTGTGTTTTGTTGTGTTTTTTCTACTTTTTGTTTTTTGCAACAAATGGAAACAAACAACAATTGTGACGCGGGCGCAAATGTTTTATCCATCTCATCGGGCTATATTTTACATAGCAAATTTACAAAATAATATAGTATAATCAAATTATAAAATACTTCGGCTTTTGCACCTGCCTGTTATAGAATATGTTCTGTAGTTTGCACTATTCTGTGAATGACGGTATCCAGTTCATCGGCGGCTACATCCAGTTTTTCAAGCAATTCTTTCTCGTCAAGGTTCATGCATTCGCGATTTTTCATCAGTTCCAGCAAACCCATCAAACTGGCAAGCGGTGCACGTACCACATGCGATTGTGTCCAGGCTATCTCTTTCAATACATCATTTTGTTCTTCCACCTTCCTGGTATGTTCTACCAGGTTTGTAATATCTGTCATAGAACCAATTGCCCGGATAGCTTTGCCTGATGCATCGCGAACAAAGATGCCCCGGTGCTGCACATGGGCTATATTGCCATTTGCTTTCAGGTAACGGAATTCTGCAAAAAAGAAAAATTGTGCAGGGTCTTGTATTGTCTCCTGCAGCTTAGCCATTACACGTTCTTTGTCGTGCGGATGTATATTTCGAGACCAAAGATGATTATCATAAACATCCAAATTGTAACCGAACAGTTGGCGGAAACCATCGCCCCATATCGCTATATCCTTTTCAATATCCCAGTCTACAATCGCCTCCCCTGTAGCTTTCAGCACCAGTTCAAAACGTTCGTTACTAGCTCTTAAAGCTTCCTGCTGCTGTTTATTAGTTGTTATATCAATAATAACACCATCTATATAAATAAGATTATCATTGTCATCAAAAATGCCCCTGCCATTTTCTTTTACCCATACTATATCTCCGTTTTTGCACACCATTCTATACTCCAGTTCAAATGGTTCTTTCCTTTTGATCTTTTTGAGAATGCTATAAGTAATCGGCAAGTCATCCGGATGAATGATGCTTGCAAAAGACCTGGCTTTGTTATTAATAAAGTCTGCCGCGGTGTAACCAATCATCCGTTCTACCTCATCACTAAGGAATGTCATTGTCCAGTCCTTATCGGGCAGGCAACGATATGTAATACCGGGCAGGTTATTAATTACCGACTGGAATTGTTCCCTGCTTTTCCGCACCTCATTTTCAACCTTTCGTTTTTCAATAGTGGTTGCCAGGTTAAATGCCAACGTATCCAGAAAACTCACTTCATCTTCCTGCCAACTACGCTCACTTTTGGTGTCATTAAAACCAATAAATCCGTGAAATACGTTATTTACAAATACGGGAAGGGCCAGTAATGACTTGATATGCTGCGCTGCCAATGTAGTTTTCAACGGGCCCTCGGGCAGTTGGCTCACAATGCTGTGAAATGGTTTCCCGGTTGATAAAGTTTGGAAACTACCAAATACACTAAATGGTATATTCTGGAAAGCAGGATCGTCCAATACAACAGTGCCGTCATTTCTCCAGTTGATACGCTGACTTGTCAGGCGCTCGCTGGTATCGGGATGCACATGGTTCTCGAAATAATATATATCCTCTACCGAAACGGTTTCCCCTATGATGTTAAATGATTCCTTAATAGCTGTAATCCAGTCATTATGCATGAGCAGTTTGGAGGCAAATGCGTGGGTGGCCTGCAATAATTGATTTTTTCGTTTTATCTCTAACTCTGCTTGCTTACGCTTATCTATATCTAATGTAACACCTTCTATTTTCACAGGTTTGCCATTGGCATCCCTTACCACGCGGATACGCTCATATATCCATTTGGGCTTGCCTGTATGCGATAAAATGCGATGTTCATTTTCATAATATTCATTGCCCTTCAGCAGCGTATCCGGGTCTGCAAACAACACATGCCGGTCATCAGGATGAAACTTATTAACCAGGTTTTCAAAGGTGAGCTCAAAAGATTCGGGGTCAACTTCAAAAATTCCATACACTTCATCCGACCAATGCATAGACCCATCCAATAAATTCTGGCTCCAATACCCAAGTGCTGCTATTTCCTGGGCTGTTTTAAGTTTTCTGTTTGCTTCTACTTCGGCCGTAATATCTGTTGCCAGCACCAGTTGCGCCCATTTGCTATCAAAAGAGATGCTGCTGCTTTCAATTTTTACCTGTATAAGTTCCCCGTTTTTTTTGCGATGCCGGAAAAACCCTTGATTAAAGTTTTGGATATTCTGCTTTACACGGTCTATAGCTGTCTTTACCAGGACTACATCTTCTTTGGGGCGTATCTCTGCAATGGTCATACTTAAAAACTCATCGCGGGTATAGCCATAGCCCCGGACAGCCGCTTCATTTACATCCAGAAAGCAAAGTGTTTCCAGATCGTAAATCCACATGGGGGTAGGACAGTAATTAAAGAGATTGCGATATTTTTCCTCCGAATCATGTAGGAGTTCACGCGCCTCACGCAGTTTTGCATTCATCAATTATCCAAATAATATCGGGGGTATCGTTTAATAAAAATATGTTACAAAATTCATTCATTAAACATTATTTAAAAATAACCAGAATCATGATTCACCCCATTTATATACGTATTCATACCAGAATTGCTGTTTGTAGTCATTATTATGAGGTTAGAACAATAGCTTGCCCGCAATTTGAAAATCCCGAACTTTAGGATATGTTCCAGATAGAGCGACCATATTCACCAGCAGGCGACCAACCTACCGCCATTGCAGAACTGACCAAAGGAATCAACGAAGGAGAACGTTTTCAGACACTATTGGGGGTAACCGGCTCGGGTAAAACATTTACCATGGCCAATGTGATACAGGAAGTGCAAAAACCTACGCTAGTACTGACGCATAATAAAACACTGGTAGCGCAGCTATATGGTGAGTTTCGCCAGTTTTTCCCCAACAATGCGGTGGAGTATTTTGTGAGCTACTATGATTATTACCAACCGGAAGCATATATACCTACCAGCGATACTTATATAGAGAAAGACCTGAGCATCAATGAAGAACTGGAAAAACTACGCCTGCGTGCCACTAGCAGCCTGCTGAGCGGACGCAGGGATATAATAGTAGTAGCATCGGTAAGCTGTATATATGGTATGGGCAACCCAACTGATTATGCGGCAGGTATCATCCGTTTCAACCAGGGGGATAACATAGGTCGTAACCAATTCCTTCACCGGCTGGTGAATGGTTTATACAATCGCAGCCAGGGGGAATTTACACGCGGAACTTTCCGGGTGCAGGGCGATACAGTAGATATTAACCTGCCATATGTGGATTACGGATACCGCGTTACCTTCTTTGGCGATGAGGTAGAGGAAATAGAAAGCTTTGAAGTGGATACCGGCAAACGCATCGGCACGATGCAGAATGCCGCCATCTTTCCGGCCAACCTGTATGTAGCCCCGCGCGACCAGATGGCACGCATTGTACATGAAATACAGGATGAACTGCATGCACAGGTAGAATATTTTAAAAGCATCCATAAACCACTGGAAGCACAGCGCATAAAAGAGCGGGTAAACTATGACCTGGAAATGATGCAGGAGCTGGGCTATTGCAGTGGTATAGAAAACTATTCACGCTTCCTGGACAGGCGCAGGCCGGGCACACGCCCCTTCTGCCTGATAGATTATTTTCCTGATGATTTTTTGCTGGTGGTGGATGAAAGCCATGTGACCATACCACAAATAAGCGGTATGTATGGCGGTGACCGCAGCCGTAAGCTGAACCTGGTGGATTTTGGCTTCCGGTTGCCGAGTGCGCTGGACAACAGGCCATTGAACTTTCATGAATTTGAAGGACTGCTGAACCAAACGGTATTTGTAAGTGCTACACCGGGTAAGTATGAACTGGAACAAAGTGAAGGTGTGTTTGCAGAACAAATCGTTCGTCCAACAGGATTGCTGGACCCGCCGATAGAAATACGCCCCAGCATGAACCAGATAGACGACCTGCTGGATGAGATAGACCTACGCGTAAAGAAAGGCGACCGCGTGCTGGTAACCACCCTTACCAAGCGCATGGCCGAAGAACTGGATAAATACCTGGCACGTGTAAACGTGCGCAGTAAGTATATACATAGTGAAGTAGATACGCTGGAGCGCGTAGAAATACTGCGCGACCTGCGCCTGGGCAATATAGATGTGCTGGTAGGTGTGAACCTGCTGCGTGAAGGGCTTGACCTGCCGGAGGTATCACTGATGGCGATACTGGATGCAGACAAGGAAGGCTTCTTAAGGGATGAACGCTCCCTGACACAGATGGCAGGACGTGCGGCACGTAATGTGGATGGCCTGGTTATCTTTTATGCCGATAAGATGACGGAGAGCATGCAGAAGACCATAGATGAAACCAACCGCCGCAGGGAGAAACAAATAAAATATAATACAGAACACGGCATTACGCCACGCACGGTTACCAAATCGAAAGAAGAAGTTTTCAAACAAACATCGGTACTGGAGATAAAGGGCTATGATGAAAATAATAAGTATGCTCTGCATGAAGAGCTGGCACCTATAGCTGCCGATGAAGGTGTAGAGTATAAAACGGCTGCACAACTGGAAAAGCTGATAGCCAAAACCAAAAAAGAAATGGAAAAAGCTGCCAAAGAGCTCGACTTTATGGAAGCTGCAAGGCTACGTGATAAAATGTTTCAGTTACAAAAAGAAAGAGAGGCGATGAAATAGCCATATTTCCATTCGTCAATAAAAACGAGTCATTAACCCATAGTTAATTGACAATGGATTAAAATGCGGTTAATTTTAGGGCATATGAGCCCTAAGCGCCTATACTTATTTGTAGCCATTAGCAGCATTGCTATTAATATGCTGCTGGTATATGCTTACAGGAAAGATATCCGCTCCCGCCTGATAAAAAATAAGCCCCCTCCATACGGCATTGCCAATAATGTCATTGACCACAACTACTCAACCTACTTCTGTTATGACAGTACGGGGAATATACCGTTTGTCACAAGAAGGGGTACTGCCCGGCCATTGCCGGAGCAACTCATTATAGCACCGGGCATATACAACATTGACGATAAGACTGTAGATATGGAGCGCGAAGGCCTGTACCGGTTTGTATATACAGACCTGCGCGCAAAGCAGTTTATTGTATATAAGCATCAGCTGAACAGCCTGCTTAGCGCCATATGCTGGATACATACCCATGGCGAAAATGACAACAAGCTGACCAATGAACAAAGGACGAAGAAAGCAATGAGCGGCAAATTATACCTAACCTGCAGCCGCATAGTAGACTATACCAGGCACCTGCTGGCGCAAGCCGGATACCAGACCCGTATTGCAGAGGGTGTGACACAACAGGCCCATAATGGCCATGATGATTCTCACAGTATGATAGAAGTGTATGATGTTGCCAGTAAAAAGTGGATATTGGCAGACATGGATAACAACCGGCTTTTCGTTAAAAAATCGGATAGCAGCACCGTACTCAGCTATGCAGAAATGCATGATGCCCTATATGATAATGATATAAGGTTTATTCCTTTATCTGCGGATATACGGGTCAGCACACAATCGGCAGCGCATATGGACAGCTACCCCTATGAAATGATGTATGAGCGTTTCAACTCGCACCAAAAGATGACCGACTGGTATAAAAGGGTTTGTGAAATCATGCTGATAAATAGCCATTTTTATAGTGCGAAGGATAGCACATTAGTACGACGATACAGAACAGCCTATCAATACATGGATTCCATAAGCTTTATGCAGGCATACTATTAGTAGCATTAAGTGATGCTACGAAACACCGTATAGCGCAGTACCATTTCCAATACCAGGCAAATAACAGCCATCAGTGCAAACGGGAAGAAGAGCTCTGCATAATGTTTGTAAGAGCTTATCTCTATTTTGGTCTTTTCAAGTGTGTCTATCTCCTTATATATCGCATCCAGCGACCTATTGTTGACTGCGCGGAAATATTTACCGCCTGTTTCTGTAGCTATTTTGCGCAGCAGTGGTTCATCTATCTGCACGGGTACCATCTGCTTTTGTATACCAAAGGGTGTCTGCACCGGGAAGGGCGCCTGCCCCTCTGTACCTACGCCTATGGTATATACCCGCACCTTGTAAGATTTAGCAATTTCCAATGCCGTCATCGGGTCGATAAGGCCGGTGTTATTCACGCCATCCGTCAGCAATATCAGGATACGGCTTTTACCTTTGGCATAGCGCAAGCGGTCTACCCCTGTAGCAAGGCCCATGCCTATTGCCGTACCATCTACCAGCACGCCGCTCTTTACCTGGCTTATCTGTTCCTTCAATACATTATGGTCTATCGTGATGGGGCACTGTGTAAAGCTTTCGCCGGAAAAGATAACCAGGCCCAGGCGGTCGGTAGGGCGCTGGTCCACAAAGTTCATTGCCACTCTTTTGGCCGCTTCTATGCGGTTGGGCTTCAGGTCTTCTGCCAGCATACTGCCCGATACGTCTATTGATAGTACGATGTCGACACCTTCGCTATCTATATTCTCCGTTACATTGCTGGACTGCGGGCGTGCCAATGCTATTATCAGCGCCACCAAAGCTATAACGCGCAGCACCGTCAGCACCGGCCTGAAACGTACGCGCCAGGTAGGCTTTACAAATGCTATGCCCGATAGTGTAGTGAGGCGCATCGCTGCATTTGCCTTCTTACGGGTGCGCTGCTGCCACCATAGCATAAAAGGTATGAGCAACAGCAACCCGAAGTACAACGGGTGTGCAAAGCTGATATGTTTCCAATCTAATAAGGCACTCATGACTGCGGCGGGGTTTGTGGTGGTGCCACCGGTTTTTCTTTAGTCGCCGTTACAAACTGGCGTGCATATTCTATAACCGCTATATGTTCCTGCGGGGTAGGCTGTGCCTTGGCAAATTTTGCAAGGTCGGCTATCTGCAGGATGTTTGACAGCAGCAGCCTGTGCACCGACATTTCTTTATGCACGGCAGCTTTGTATAATATCTCGTCAGATGTAGACTCCATAACATCTACATGGAAGCGGGCCTCGATATAAGAGCGAAGGATATCTACCAGTTCTGTATGATATTCTTTAGGCTGGTTATGCTCCCAAAGCTTTCTTTTTTCCAGCTCATCGAGCTGGCGCAATGCTTTTACATGTAGTGGTTCCGGCGGTGCTGATGGTACAATGACCGGTGGTGCGTTCTTTTTATTCCTGAGGAAGTATATGATAATAGCGGCTATCAATACAATAGCTATTACAGCCCCTACGATGTACCATATATAATCGAGCCAGCTGGCTTTTACTGTTTTGATGCCCTTAATATCCTTGTAACCTTTCGTGGTATCTACCGGCACGGTTTGCACCAATAATTTTACCGAATCGGTATGGATAGTATAAGCTGCACCGGACGATGGCTTTACCGGAAATATAAACTGTGGTATCACAAACATACCGGAATCGAAACCGGTTATCAGCAAGCGTTGTTTGTAGGTTACCATATCGCCGTTCTTTATGGTATCTATCTTTCCCTTTTCTACTACTTCCAGGCTATTGAATGTATCGGGGATAGTAGCCCATGTAAGCTGGCTGGTAGCAGGATTGTGCTGCGCTTCAATAAACAGCCGGGCCTGGTCGCCCACCATTATCTGCGCAGCATCTATACGGGCACCCACTTTTACATCCTGCGCCTGTGCATGAAAACATGCCAGCAATAAGGCAAAACATAGCAAATATGAATGTCTGGATCGGGTTGGCATGCCTGTTTATCTAGCTTTAAAGAAGGTTTGCAGTTCTTTTACATAATCGCCATCGGTGCGCACATCTATGAGCGATGCACCGCTTTTACGGAACGATTGAACACAGTAACGTTTATGGTCATCAAAGGCTTTGGCATATTGCATGCGTGTAGCCTTATCATCGGTATCTATCCATTGCAGGTTGCCGCTTTCAGCATCCATAGCCTGTACCAGGCCGGCAGCAGGCAGGTCGCGGTCGTGCTTATCGTGCACCTGTATGCCTACCAGGTCGTGACGGCGGGCGGCCAGTTGCAGGGCCTGTTCATAAGGTTCGCTAATAAAGTCGCTCAACAAAAAGGTAATGCTGCGTTTTTTCATCACCCTGTTGAGGTATTCCAGCCCTGCTTTGATATTGGTAGTGCCTGTTTGTGCAGGCTCCAGCGCTATCAGCTCGCGGATGATGCGCAGAATATGGCTGCGTCCTTTCTTCGGCGGGATGAATTTTTCCACCTTATCGCTAAAGAAGATAACGCCCACCTTATCATTATTGGTAGCGGCAGAAAATGACAATACTGCGCTCAACTCGGTTATCAGCTCGCGCTTCAGGCGCTGGTGGGTACCGAACAGGGAACTGCCACTAACGTCCACAAGCAGCATCAGTATCAGCTCGCGTTCTTCTTCAAACACCTTAACAAAAGGGTGCGAAAAGCGGGCTGTTACATTCCAGTCGATGGTTTTTACATCATCGCCCGGCGTGTATTCGCGCACTTCGCTAAAGGACATACCCCTGCCCTTAAAAGCAGAATGATACTCACCGGCGAAGATATGATTGCTCAACCCCTTGGTTTTTATCTCAATATGCCTTACGCGTTTTAATATTTCTGCCGTGGTTAGCATGGTTCCTTACTAATGAACAAACACCAAATTTTCAAGGTAACAACAGTAACCGTTCATAAATATCCATAACTTAAAATTTTCTACAAATTAGCCCTTAGCTTTGAGTCAAAATTTTATACCCATGGCTAAAGTATTACGATTAATGGCTGTTGCTGCAGGCACTTCTTTATTCTTCGCTTCCTGTGGTGGAAACAATGAATCTGAAACTTCAACAGCCGATACAGTAGCTGCGACGGCACCTCATCCAAGTATAGAATTAACAGCCGTACCCGCATCGCCCGATTACCCGGATGCCAAACTGAGCATAGATAAGGTAATGGCATCGCCGCAAGGCGCCGACTCCGTAAAAGTGAACTTTACATTTGGCGTGAAAAACTATGAGCTGAAAAGCCAGACGGCAGATGCTGCTAACAAAATGTGCAATAACTCAGACCAGGGACAGCACATCCACTTTATACTTGATAACAAACCTTATACAGCCCTGTATGAGCCAAAGCATGAAGTAACCCTAGCTAAAAACACAGAGCATTACCTGCTGGTATTCCTGTCGCGCTCTTACCACGAGTCTGTAAAAACACCGGGCGCATCCGCTATTTACCACTTCAAAATAGATGAAACCGGGAAGCTGCAAAAGCTGGATGAGCCTAAAACGCCCATGGTATTCTACAGCCGCCCGAAAGGCGACTATGTAGGTGCTAAGAATACGGAGAACCTGCTGCTGGACTTCTATGTATGGAACACCACACTGGGCAATGATGGCAACAAAGTGCTGGCCGAAGTAAAAGGAGAAGGTGTAGATACTACATTTACCTTTACAGAATGGAAACCAATGTTCCTGAAAAAAATGCCTATGGGCAAACCAAACATCAAGCTGACACTGGTAGATAAAGATGGCAATAAAGTAAGCGGCGAAAACACAGAAGTGACCAGGGAATTTAACCTGGCGGCTGATGAGCCCATGAAATAATCACTCAATTTCCAAAAAGGATTTAGAGCAAACCGGCTTATACGCACCTGTATAAGCCGGTTTTGTTTTTTGTATATTGAAGCCTCATATGCCCATCAGCACACGCGTATATAAAGCTATAGATAGTATAACAGGTGGTAAGTACTGGCTGTTTACATCGGCTATTGTATTGACAGCACTTGCGCTGTTCTTTGCCTTTCCCAGCTATAATGATATTGTGAGCAAAGACTGGGATGCACTATTTGCCAAAGCTGCTGCACCATTTGCCAACAGCACTTACGGGGCAGGTACCCACGAAGCGAAAATAACCTTCAGGCTGCTGGTGCCGCTTATTTTACATTTTACGCACTTTGGTATTGCGGGTACATTGGTATTCTTAGGCATCATCGGTGTTTTGAATTTCTACATGGTGGTGCGGCTGGCTTTTGATATGCTGCAAGATAAAAGGCAGGCATTTATCTTAGGATTGTGCAGTGCTTTCATCTACTTTGGCAAGTGTTCTTTTATAGAGCTGCGCGGAACCATGTTTGACGGCATTGCCATCTTCTTATTGTTATGCGCGCTGAACTTTCGTAAGCCATTGCTCATAGCCCTGTTCGTATTTCTTGCAGCCTGGTGCGATGAGCGTGCTTTGGTTGGCTCCACCCTTGTATGGCTTTATTATATGCTTCGGCAGCCGCAGGGCAATATCATTCAAAAATCTTTCAGTGCACATACCATCAGCGTGTATGTGGCATGGGTAGCTTATGCAGCCGTGCGCTACTTGCTTGTGCGCACATACGGACTGACCACCAGCCTGGAAGGTGTGGGATTGAGCGTATTGCTGAACCAGATAAACAACGTACCCATGGGCATATGGAGCGCACTGGAAGGCTTGTGGATACCTGTGCTGTATGCAGGCATTATGCTATACCGCAACAAGCGATACTTTGAAATGCTGAAGTATGCAGGTATTTGCTGCATTATACTATTAGCCGGGCTGATGGTTGTAGATATTACCCGCAGTGTTGTGTACCTGTTCCCGGTGGTGTTTGCGGCTATTACTGTATTGCAGCGGTATGTAAGTAAAGAAAAGCTGAACCAGTTATTGTGGTTCGCGCTGATACTTTGCTTTGTGTACCCGGCCTACTATACGGGCGGCAAGAGCAGCATATGGTGGACCTACCCCTTACCGCTGCAAATGCTGCGCTTTATATAATGCGGGTAGCTACCGGGTTCTCTGTATCTATTCCTTTTATCTGAACGATACCGGGCTTTTTACCTTCTTCCAGCTTGCCAATTGCATCCTGCATTTGCAAGGCACGGGCACCATTGTAAGTGCCCCAGCGAAGCAAGGTAGACCAATCGAGATTGGGATGGTGGCGCTTGAGCGTAGCCAGTTCAGCCAGTATACTCAACTGGTGATTGGATGACAGGCTATCTGTACCTATACAGATATTATTCGCATCGCGCACCAATGTATCTATATCCGGCAGGCGGTTTTCTATATACAGGTTGGCATTCGGGCACAGGCACCAATACACATCGGGCAGCAGGCGCTGCGCAGCTATGATGTCCTGGCTGGTGGTATAGGTGTTGTGTACGAATATGAACTGGTGTGTGGGTGACAACCAGCGCATATAGGTTTGAATAGAAGGCTTGCCCGAAGGGTGAAAGAAAGTATCATCTATACCCAGGCTGTGCAGCAGTGTCTGCATGCCACCCTGCTTCGATATATAGTATTCATCTTCCGCGGGGCTTTCCTGGTTGTGGATGGATATGACCGATTGCAGGTTGTGCTCATCTATCAGCTTGAACAATGCATAAGACACCGAGTATGGTGCATGTGGTACTATCGACTGGTGCAGTGTTTTGCCATCTGCCTGCTGTGCGGCAAAGGCATCGTATAGCTGCTTAGCAATTTCAAACTGCTTTACCGGCATCTCGTTGAAGCCTATGGCCTCTACAAAGCTGTGAAAGTGCATTTTGTTGAGCGCGCGCAGGTCGGCAGTATCGTTTACATTGGTAATATCACCAACGGCTACTATACCATTTGCCAGCATGGCATTGAAAGTTTCATGGCGTGCTGCTTTCTTTTGCTCATCTGTAAAACCGAAACGGCTCTTCATTACCTGCTGCAAAAAAGGTACCAGCCCGGTATGTTCCGGTATCACGCCTTTCATATGCGAAAGCTCCAGGTGGCAATGCACATTCACAAAACCAGGGGCCAGTATGCCTTCATAATACACCGCATCATGAATCACGCCGGGTTCGTGAACGGCAAATATGGCACCGTCATCGGTGGTTTCGATAACGCTGCCCGCAGGCAGCCAATTGATGCCATCATGTATGCGGGCAGCTGTTATCAGCATGTCTTAGCTCTTAAAATGTTTCAGTAAAACAACTTCGCGCTCGGTAAGGAAACGCCAGTTGCCACGAGGCAGATTTTTCTTGGTAAGCCCCGCGTACATAACGCGGTCCAGTTTTTCTACCTCATAACCCAACGATTCGAATATGCGGCGAACGATACGGTTGCGACCGCTGTGTATCTCCAAGCCTATCTCGTTCTTCTCATCCAGGTAAGATATGGCATCTACAAACACCTCGCCATCATCCAGCGTCAGGCCATTGGCTATCTTCTCAAAGTCGGCTTTGGTAAGTGGCTTATCCAGTGATGCCTGGTATACTTTCTTTGTTTCGTAACTGGGGTGCGATAGTTTTTGTGCCAGGTCGCCATCGTTGGTGAGCAGCAGCAGGCCTGTTGTATTCCTATCCAGTCGCCCTACCGGGAACAACCTGTCAATGCCCGCATTGGCTACCAGGTCCATCACCGTTTCCCTGCCTTCAGGGTCATCGGTAGTGGTAATGAAGCCTTTGGGCTTATTTAATAATATATATACCCTTCCTTTAGTTGGGGTTAGTTTTTTACCCGCAATTGTCACCTGGTCAAACTCCTGCACACGGTAGCCGGGTTCCATCACCAGCTCACCATTCACCTTCACTTTACCTTGTTTTACCAGTTCAGCCGCTTCGCGCCTGCTACATTCGCCGCTGTGGGCTATGTATTTATTCAGCGTCATTTCTTTAGGTGCGTCATCACCCTCTTCATCATCCTTACGCTTTCTTTTCGTCAGCGGCTTTATTGTATTGCCGGCTTTTTCCTCCTCTTCTTTTTTGCGGAAAGGGCCACTTACCTTTTTAGAACCTAATGGAAACGGCTTATCGAAATTATCATCGCGCCTGCCTTTTATCACTACCTTTTTATCTTCCAGCGATTTTTCAAACTCCTTAGGGGTCACAAAGTTCTTTTCGTAATCCTCTACAGGGCGTTCCACCTTATCTTCTTTGAAAACATTGCGCTCTGAGAAGCGTTTACTGCTTTCAGGTTTATCTTTTTTATCAAAGTCCTTCTTAGGCTTGTCGTCCTTGCCAAAACGCTTGGATTTGTCGCCGCCTTTAAAGTCTTTTTTAAATGGTTTTTCGTCTTTCGAGAACTTGTCTTCTTTATTGAAAGAACGTTTGGGCCTTTCGCTATCTCCATCCCTTTTAAACCTGTCATCTTTACCAAATGAGCGCTTGGGCTTATCGAAAGACTTATCATCGCGAGAGAAAGAACGCTTGGGCCTTTCGCTATCGCCATCTTTCTTGAACCTGTCGTCCTTGCCAAAAGAGCGTTTGGGCTTATCGAAAGGTTTATCGTCGCGGGAGAAAGAGCGCTTTGGCCTTTCGTCACCATCTTTTTTGAACCTGTCATCTTTGCCAAACGAGCGCTTGGGTTTATCGAAAGGTTTATCATCACGAGAGAAAGAGCGCTTTGGCCTTTCGTCACCATCTTTTTTGAACCTGTCATCTTTGCCAAACGAGCGCTTGGGCTTATCGAAAGGTTTATCGTCGCGAGAAAAGGAACGCCTGGGCCTGCCAGAGCCCTCGTCATCGCGCGAAAAAGAACGTTTTGGCTTGTCGCCATCATCCTTTCTTTTAAATCCACCGCTTTTACCGGCCCCACCCTTAAAGTCTTTTTTAAACCCTCCTTTACCATTCGATTTGCCGCTGCCGGAAGATGAATTATTTCTCATGCTTGTATCTTAATAAACGGCAAAGGTACAATCTTTGCACTGCAGGAAGGAATTTTGAAAAAATTTGCCTTATTCTGTAACTTTTTTTCCTGTGCCACGATTTACAAAGGAATGGAGCTGAATGAGTATAACACATGCGTAAAGGAATGGGCGGATGCCCTCTTCCGGTTTGCCTGCAAATGCACAGGCAACGAAGAAGACGCGCGGGATGTGGTTCAGAACAGCTTTGAGGTGTTGTGGCAGAAAAGGCAGGAAGTAGCAGCGGACAAGGCCAAGCCGTTTCTCTTCCAGGTAGCTTACCGGCAGTCTATAGACAATTTTCGCAAGCAGAGCCGCGTGAGCTATACAGAGCAGCCTGAGGATAGCAGGAGTGTGACACCGGGGCAAAGTGACCTGAAACGGGTATTGGAACGTGCACTGACCAAACTCGACGAACAGGCAAGGGCGCTGGTACTGCTGAAGGATTATGAAGGGTACCGCTATGAAGAAATAGCGCAGATAACCGGACTGAATGAAACGCAGGTAAAAGTGTACCTACACCGTGCCCGGAAGGTGCTGAAGGATTATTTAATAAGTGTTGAAAATATAATATAAATATTATGGTGACCTGGGAAAATTATGAGGAGTACATGATGATGGCGGCAGATGGCGAGCTGGGTGAAACCGAGCTGCAAGCATTGCAAGCCTTTGTAGCACAACACCCCGAGCTGAAACAGGAACTGGCAGCCTATATGGCTACCCGCCTGGTACCTGATGCTGAGCTGGTGTATGAAAATAAAGAGGCCCTGATGAAGAAGGGCGGCGGCCGTACCATGAGCCTGCGTAACTTATGGGTATATGGTGCAGCAGCAGCCGTGATACTGATGGTAGCCATAACTATAACAAAACAGAAAAGAAACGAGGAAGGCCCCTTGCCTGTAGCCCATAACCAAACGGCTACGCCGGCCCCCACTACACCGGATAGCGCAGAAGAGCTCCATTCAAATCCTGTGAACCCTGTTACTATCGAAAACGTAGCTGCCAACAAGCAACCTGTAAAAGAAAAAAAGAAAACACCTGTTATAGAAAAACCGGCAACCCCGGCACCTGCACAAAATGAGTATATAGCTAAACAAAACCCGAAACCTGCTGAAAACAAAACACTGCCTAAACCGCAATCATTACAACCCGTACAAGAAAAGGAACCAGAACCACAGATAGCCGTACAGGAACCTGCCTACACCGTGCCGGTAATAGAAAAGCCTGCCAAAGAAGAAATGATAGCCAGCGCTAACACCGGAAAAGGCCCAAAAGAAGAACTGCCCGGATGGCTGCCTATACGTGAGGATAAAAAGGAAGGTGCCGCCATTATAGCGAATGCAGTGAATGAAAAGCTGGAAAAAGTGAAAAAGCTAAAGGACAACTTTAAAAACACAGATATAGCTTTCAGAATAGGTGAAAGGGAATTCATAGTTAAACTTTAAAATCAATCATTTTTATGAAATTCATATACGGACTACTGGCTTTAATGCTTACAAACACAGCCGTACAAGCACAGGAAGAAAAGAAAGAAGCCGATAGCAGCAAAAGGAAAACCATTACTATAAATAAGAATGGTATACATATAGACACTACCGCTATGAAGGTGAAAAAAGAAGAGAAGGTATTTGAGGTAGAGTTTGGTATTGTAGATATCGGTATCAATACTATACAAGACAATACAGACTACAGCAGTGCAGCCGTTAAGAACTTTTTGCAGGTACCTGCCGATTTTCAAAACAGCAACCTGTTTACCATGCGCAGCGGTAAATCTGTTAACGTGAATGTGTACCCACTGGTAGGTAAATTCAGGCTGCTGAAAACCAAACAGCAAAAAATATACATGTCGCTGGGGCTGGGTTTGCAGATGTATAATTTCCGTTATAATAAAAACATCAGTTACCTGAATGAGACGCAGCCAATGGTGATACTGGATAGCATAGGCTTTACTAAAAACAAGCTGGGCTTTACCTACCTGAGCGTACCTCTTGGTTTTACCTTCAAAACCAAACTGGCTGAAAAAGCATGGCTGGTATATGGCGTAGGCATCAGCGGTGGCTACCGTATAGCATCATGGACCAAACAGGTATCTGCGGAAAGAGGCAAAGACAAGAACCATGATAAGTTCAACTTCAACGATTTCAACAGCTGCATTACCGGCGAAATAGGTCTGGATGGCTACTTCAGGCTATATGCCACCTACCAGCTTACCAACCTGCACGAAAGCGCATTGGAACAACGGCCTTTTTGCATAGGCATACGCATAGGTGGTATTTAATACGCAACGGACTTCAAAATAAAAGCCCCGCATGTAGCTGGGCTTTTATTTTTATTGCATGCTTTCAAAATATGCTTTGAGCGCTTCAGGATCGCGCAAAGTTTCCCAACCAATAGTACCGACCATTACGATTATAAAGACTATGTAGGCTATACAAATAGCCAACGCAATGTATGCGCATATCTTACCTGCTTTCAGATTGCTGTACGAACCGGGCGTGTACATTTGCGGATTGGCCAGGTAGCGCTTTTGATCTTTTGAAGCCAATACCAGGGTGATAATAGCAAATATCAATCCGCCGCCATAACAGCAGCAGCTTACTATAGAAATAATACCCAATATCAATACTGCTGTAGCATTGGGCAATGCTATCTGCGGCTGATTGGAGTAATGCGATTGTTCCTGTGTTGTGTTTTCAATCATATCAATTGGTTTGTGGTTATTTTATAAATGTAATTGGCAATAATAATAACAGCCGTACCAAAATATAAACATTTCAGAATGATAGCACCATGGCGGTAGCCAAATGAAAGATGCAGTAATAAGAAAATAGCGGTAGCTACTATAAATATACCCGGCGGATATATATGCCAGCTATTGGCTATATCTCCTTTCAGCAAAGCTACTACAGAGCGTTGCAAGCCACAGCCCGGGCAATCTATAGTAAGTAGCTTTTTTGAAGGACAGGAAAGCATATGATGTTCCAGCCAATGTGTAAAAGCGCTGTATGCTTTCATAAAAATATCGTTAAGCTACCCCTGCCAGTTGCTTATGCTTATCGCGCTCGGCTATCAGAATAGGGTGCGCCTCCCTGAATGTTGCTAGTATTTTATCCAGAAGCTGCAATATTTCCTCACGGCCTTCCTGCTTGCGGCCCAGCTCTTCTATACGTGCCAGTTGTTGGTGCATGTCACGTATCTTCACAATGCCAACACTCGATTTTAAGAAGTGGGCCTGCTTATAGGTTGCCTCCCAATCATTTGTATCGCGTATCAACTGTTCCAATGTTTCCAATCCCTCTGGCGTGGTACCTAAAAATATATCCAGCAATTCGTATATATATTTAGCATCTCCCCCTGAAAGTTCCTGTAAAAATTTTAAGTCAATTAGCGGTTCCATAGGCGGAAAATACTTGAAATATCGTCCGCAGGCAATAAATAATATAAATTAATCATTATGATTTTCACCAATTTATTACTTCTACATTTATTATTGTCATAGTAAACAATTGAAAAACAATGATTTAAGATTGGAGATTACCGAGTTTTATACATATTAATTTTACGACTAAACTCGAATAAAAAAAATATTAATAAAGTACTTAATCTAAGTTATTGCTTTATTACCTTTGCCTCTGCATATAGAGCCGCTTTATCACTAGAATTATAGTGTATGAAAGGAATAACTGCGGTTGTTTTCATACCATTATAACTTAAAACATATGTACTATAGAATACGTATTTTACCACGTTGGCTTATTTTTTTACTTGATCTTTTCTGCGTACAGCTATGCTTATTCCTGTCTTTCGTATTAAGGTTCAATTTTAACCTGCAGGATGTTGCTCATTATGAAATGTCGGTTATTCTCGGTGTTTCGCTTGCAGTAAACGGCATGCTGTTCTACCTGCTGAAAAGCTATGCAGGTATCATACGATATACAAATATTGAAGATACCTTTCGCCTATTGATCGTCAATTCAATAGCTGCAGTATTCTATTTCTCTATCAATTTTATTGTTAACCAGTCATCAAGCAGTATACTACTGTTTCCCATATCGGTGGTGGTTATCAACTTCTTCATCACCAACTTTGTACTGATAACCTACAGGCTGTTAGTGCGCTATATATTTAAATACTACCAGCAGCACCAATTAGAGAGGGAGAAAATAAAAGCTGTGGTATATGACACGGGGGAGAATGGCCTGCAAACCAAAAAGGTTATCAACGATTTTCCCAGCAGTAATTTGCACGTGGTAGCTTTTATTGACGATATGCTGAGCAAAGGCGGTAAGCTGATGGAGGGGGTTCCCATATTCAGCAGTGATGAACAGAGCTTTGCCAAGCTGAAGCAGGAAAATGTGGAACTGCTGATCATTGCCAACCGCACTATCAGTAAAGATAAGCTTAACTACCTGGTAGACATCTCTTTAAAGTACGGTATAAAAGTGCAGCAGGTGCCACCCGTACAGCAATGGCTGGATGGCAAGCTGGATACCGACACACTGAAAGACATCAATATTGAAGACCTGCTGGAGCGCGAGGTGATACGTATAGATAATGACAGGATACATTTTGAGCTGAAAGGGAAGAAAATACTGGTAACCGGTGCCGCAGGCTCTATAGGTAGCGAGATGGTGCGGCAGCTGCTGAAATACAAGCCATCGCTCATCATCATGTGCGATAAGGCTGAAACGCCTATGCACAACCTGGTGCTGGAACTGCGTGAAAAACAGCAACAAAACAACGTAAAAGCCTATATAGGTGATATATGCGACCGCGTGCGCATGGAGCATCTTTTTGAGATTTACAATCCTGATGTAGTATTTCATGCGGCGGCTTACAAGCATGTTCCGCTGATGGAAGACAACCCTTCCGTTGCTATACTGAATAACGTATATGGCACGCGTGTGCTGGCCGAGCTATCTGTACAATATGGAGTGGAAAAGTTTGTGATGGTATCGACAGATAAGGCGGTGAACCCAACAAACATTATGGGTGCATCGAAACGCATAGCAGAAATACTGACACAGAGCTACTACAAGCACCTATTGACAAGCGAGGGCAGCATTAAGGAAAGCAGCATTACTAAATTTGTAACTACACGCTTTGGTAATGTACTGGGGTCAAATGGTTCTGTGATCCCGATATTCAAATCGCAACTGGAAAAAGGCGGGCCGATAACAGTAACACACCCTGAAATAACCCGCTACTTCATGACCATACCTGAAGCCTGCCAGCTGGTAATTGAAGCCGGTGTGATGGGACAGGGCAGCGAAATATTTGTGTTTGACATGGGTGAGCCGGTGAAGATATCTGACCTAGCGAAGAAGATCATAAAACTGGCAGGCAAAGAACCGGAGCTGGATATTAAAATTGTGTACACCGGCCTGCGCCCGGGAGAAAAGCTTTACGAAGAGCTACTGAATAACAGTGAGAACGTAGTGCCGACCTATCACGATAAAATAATGATAGCCAAGGTGCCTGAATATGACTACGAGGCAGTGAAAGATAAAGTGGACCGGCTAATAGCCAGTGCCCAAAGACACTATACGCTGGAAACAGTAGGGCTGATGAAAGAACTGGTACCGGAGTTTGTAAGTAACAATGTAGCTTACCAATCCATAAAAGTAAAAGGATAGTAATAAAAAGCGCTCAGTTAACTGAGCGCTTTTTTTATGGTCAAAAAAATGATGCGGAAATAGTTAGCAGTTGAAGGATTGTCGATATATAGCTTGTTCAGCCTTATCTTATCGGGCATTATATGATGAATATAAAACTGCTCCGGATCTTTTTGGGATTCCAGCATTTTATTCTCGTTGTAATAGGTTATAGACGCTATATCTGTAATGCCGGGTCGCACCTTTAATACATTTCGCTGCTCTTCGGTATACAGGTCTACGTACTTTTTTACCTCCGGGCGCGGGCCTACAATACTCATTTCGCCTGCCAGTACATTCAGCAGTTGTGGCAGTTCATCAATTTTATATTTACGGATAAAACGGCCGGGGTTCGTAATGCGTGCATCCGTATCGCTGAAAGTGAGCAGGCTGCCTTTATCGGCATCGATACGCATGGAGCGAAATTTATACAGTGAAAACGCTGCTCCGTAACGGCCAACACGCTGTTGCCTGTAAAAGACCGGGCCTTTGCTATCCAGCCGTATCCAGATAGCTACCAGCAAGAAAACCGGGCTCAGTAATACGATGCCGATAAGGGAAAAAAGTACATCTAAAAAGCGGGTCATTTTACTACTGCCAGGTAAGCCTTTTCAATTTGTTCGGCTATAAATGTACATTCTTCATCGGTTAGCTGGGAGTATATAGGTAAAGAAATTTCGTGTGCATAATTATCATATGCTACCGGGTAATCGGCGATGTTATAACCCAGCCCTTTGAACAGTGTGAGCATCGGCATAGGTATAAAATGTACATTAGTAGCTACACCGGCATCGGCCATTAACTGTATAATGGTATCGCGCTGTTGTTCGGTAATGCCTTTTATGCGTAGCAGGTACAAATGGTAAGACGACTTAACCCCTTCTGCAACCGATGGCGGTATGACAGCCCAATCTTTGGTTGAAAAGCAGCTGCTATACAGGTTAAAAATTGCCTCTCTGCGTGGCAGCAACTCGCTGTCATATTTTCGTAATTGTGCCAGGCCGATGGCTGCGCATACATCTGTCAGGTTTATTTTCAGTCCCTGGCTTACAATATCGTACCTCCAGTTGCCCTTCTGAGATTTAGTAAGGGCATCTGCCGTTTGCCCGTTCATTGTATTTAAACGCATCCAGCTATACACAGCTGCATTATCAAAAGGGGCAGGCAGGTTCAGGCATATTACGCCGCCTTCTGCTGTAGTGATGTTTTTAACCGCATGGAGCGAGAATATGGCAATATCGGCAGCAAGTGCCGCCTGCTTATTATTGTATATGGCACCTAAAGAATGAGCTGCATCAGAGAACAATAATGGCCTGCCAATCTTTGCCTGTATTTCGTTGGCGGGTGTAAACTTTGCAGCTACCGCATCGCTTTTTACTATTTCATTCAGGCTGTTATAATCGCATGGCCAGCCGCCTATATCTACGGCGAGTATCGCTTTGGTGGCGGTGGTTATGGCTTGTTTTACTTTTTCGGGGTCAATGGTAAAATCATCTTTCACATCTACCATTACCGGCTTGGCACCCATATGCAATACGGCCAATGCCGTAGCCGAATATGTATAAGCAGGCACAATTACTTCGTCGCCGGGGCCTACACCCAGCCATTTCAATACAAGCAGTGCACCGGATGTCCATGAATTGACACAGAGTGCTTTCTCCACACCGGTTATATCGGCAACCAGTGTTTCCAAGGCACGCACTTTAGGCCCTGTGGTTATCCAACCCGACTGCAGCGTGTCTACAACTTCATTAATCACATCCTGGTCTATATACGGAGGGGAAAAAGGGATCTTCACGGCACTAATTTTTACAAGCGTATATACGTTCAATAATATCTACCACCTTCAATCCTTCCAAAGCATTGGTGGTTATCGAAGCCCTGCCTTTTAATACATCTACTACATTTTGTATCACATATTGGTGATTAGCAGCACTCCCTTTATATGGCCCATAGTCGTTTGCAGGATTCGTAGGCCGCAATTCCGGCATTGTATAGTCTTTTATATGGCAGTACTCCACCTTATCCATATATTGGCCACCTACCTTCAGGCTACCATGCTCACCTATCACCGTCATGCTGCTCTCCAGGTTTTTATCCCATACAGAGGTAGAAAAATTGATGCTACCCATGCCACCTTTTGAAAAACGAAAATGCACTACGCCGGAATCTTCAAACTCTGTAAGCTTATCGTGGTTGAAACTTGAAAAACAGCTCTTGATATCTTCTACATCGCCAAACACCCAATACAACAAATCTATAAAGTGACTGAACTGGGTGAAAAGTGTGCCCCCATCCAGTTGTTTCGTGCCATGCCAAGAGCCAGCTTTATAGTAGCGCTCATCGCGGTTCCAATAGCAATTCACCTGCACCATATACACCTTACCCAGCACACCATCTGTTACTATTTGTTTCAGCCATTCAGATGGCGGCGAATAACGGTTCTGCATTACGCAAAACAAATGACGCGAGCGGGAGAGCGCTGTATGTATCACTTCCTCGCATTCTTTACGATGCAGGCCCATTGGTTTTTCAACCACTACATGATGCCCTGCACCAATAGCCATCATCGCCTGTGTAGCATGCAGGCCATTAGGCGTTGCTATTGTTACCACATCGGCCTTGATACCTGAATCCAGAAAACTTTCGAGCGAAGAGAAAAAAGAAATACCCGACCCCTGAATATTCTTTGCCAAAGCTTCATTTGTATCTGCTACGGCAACCAGTTCACATTCGTCATTTTGCTGTATCATAGCCGCATGACGCTTCCCAATATGTCCATAACCAATAACCGCGAACCTGATTTTCTGCATACTCATCCAAAAGACCAATATCAGGAAAAAAATCCACTTATCCCATTACTTACGGGCTATGGTAAAAGCAATATATTTTGATGATACAGGTAAACGGTTCAGAAAGTATTTATTGAAGAAAAAAGAGAGGTAATTGAGTGCCGTAACAGCAAATTTGGTGGGAAAGACACCGAAGTAGCGGGTAGATACTTCAGAAAAATCGGAAAAAAGTAGCCGTAATTGGTCGGCGGAGAAATAATGCCAGCCTTTATTTTTATGTAGCCTAGTGCGTAGGTAGCGCATGAGGAATGCGCCTTCCAGGTTATCGGCCGTAAGCAGGTAACCGCCGGGTTTCAGCAATGCGTGCATGTTTTGGATGGCTTGCTGCTGTGCAGCTGCATTGCGGGAAGCAGCATCGTGATACTGTAATTTCAAGCCGCCTATTACAGATTTCATCAATACCAAGTCGTATGCTTCTGTTTCATCAATATGAAATATATCCAGTTCGCGATAGGTTATTTTATCAGCCACCTTATACTTTTGGTGCAACGTCATCGCTTGTGGCAGAGGTAGTTTGCGATCGCTACATACTACATGGAAACCCTGCAGCGCCAGCCACAGGCTAAGCCCACCGCCACGCTCACCAATTGCCAGTATCTTACTATCCTTTGGCAGTTTATCTATCACCGGTTGCCAGAAGGCTAAGGCTTCAGCCCAGTTGGGTATATCCCATTCAATGATATCCTGCTTCAGCCTGTAATTCAAGACGATTATAATTGCTGCAACTGGCTATAAAATTCAGCAGCGATTTTTTTCCGGTCGAAATAAGTTCGCACATATTGCGCACCATTCGCACCTAGCTGCCGACAAAGGGACGGATTATTTTTAAGTTG
>JANLJF010000084.1 GCA_029255605.1 Azovibrio restrictus | reverse complement strand
CATGTATGGCTATCACGTAAGACATTGCCTTCTGCATATTATCGAATATCCGCCTTCCCAGGCGAATGGCCATAACGATGGATGCAAAATTATCGTCGAGTAATACGAGGGAGGACGCTTCACGTGCTACATCTGTTCCCTTGTAGCCCATTGCTATTCCAATATCAGCTGCTTTTAGTGCCGGAGCATCATTTACCCCATCTCCTGTCATGGCTACTACCTCGCCATTATTCTTAAGCGCCTTTACTATTCTCAGCTTGTGTTCCGGAGCTATCCTGGCAAAAATGCAGTTTTGCCTGAGGTGGCCACTTAATTCCTCATCGGTCATAAGAGACAACTCATCTCCGGTAATTACCAAGTCTGCTACCAGGCCTGCTTTATATGCTATTGTCTTTGCTGTTATCGGGTGGTCGCCTGTTATCATTATAACTTTTAACCCGGCATTGTGGCAACTGCTGATGGCTTGTGGCACTTCTGGTCTGATAGGATCTTCGAACGCAAGCAGGTCTAAAAAGGTGAATGCAATTTCAGATGGGTTTTCCGGTAGCTCTTTAAGGCTATGCCGGCACTCTGCAACTCCCAATACTCTAAATCCGGCTTGCGCCATCCTTGCCAGGTTCTCTTCTTGCCGGGATATTTCCTCATTATTCAACCCGCAAAGATCAAATATAGCCTCCGGTGCACCTTTTGCCGCTGCGATAAAGTTTCCACTGCTGTTTTTATATATTCTGGTCACCGCTAATAATTCGCGGCTTAAAGGATATTCTTTGATGGGCACTTGTCCCGTCTCGACGATAGACGCGGTTGTGGTTAGTTGATTGATAGCTGCGTCCATCGGGTCTACGGTTTCTCTTTGTGAGGCTAGCCACGCAGCGTTTACAAGCTGGCAACCCGGAAGATTTGAAACGGAAAACGTAGTGAAATAGCCTTCCCTTGTAGAAAAGGCGGCAATCTCCATCTTGTTTTGTGTTATTGTTCCGGTCTTATCACTACATAAAACAGTAGCCGATCCTAATGTTTCTATGGCGGAAGGCTTCCTGGTGAGTACATTTTTTTTGGACAAACGCCACGCACCAAGTGCGAGAAATACCGTTAGAATAACTGGGAATTCTTCCGGTAATATTGCCATTGAAGATGCAAGCCCCAACAATATTGATTTGATAAGATCTCCCCGGGTAAGGTAGTAGGCAGTAATTACGCCCAGGCTCATTAATATGCCTATGATGGCAAACCTTCTTATCAATACTTTCATTTCTCCCTGCAGGCGGGTCTCTGTATCGGTAACAGCGTTAAGGCTGGATGCAATTTTTCCAAGTTGTGACTGAAGCCCGGTTTTTGTCGCTTTTGCAATACACCTGCCCTGAACAGCCAATGTTCCTCCATATATCATATCATGTCCTGCTTCCGGATACTTTGAAACAGACATAGATTCACCTGTCAGGAGAGACTCATCAACTTGAAAATTTGTAGTTTCAATTACCTGGGCATCTGCCGGAATCCGATCGCCTTCGTTTAGTATCAAAATGTCATCCGGTACCAGGTCTCGTGCAGGCAGGCGTATTTCGTTGCCATCCCGAATAACTAATGCGCGCGGCGAAGAAAGCTGCTTTAATGCCTCCAGTGCTTTTTCCGTTTTTCTATATTGATAAAACGTGATGCCAATAATTAAGAGGATTGTAGACATCAAAACAGCGCCTTCTCTATAGTCGCCGATAATCATGTATAAGGCTCCACATCCTATTAAGAGCAGAAACATCGGTTCCCTTATTACCTCTTTAGCTATTCGCCAAAAGTTCTTAGGCTTCGCCGAAGGCAATTCATTATATCCAAACTGTTTTAGTTTTTTTACAGCCTCCTCCGATGTGATTCCATTGCGCATGTTCCTGATTATTTTAAAACGATACTCTCAATCTTGAAGGCGTTGCAATTCGTTGGTTATTACAAATGATTGACACAACTAATTATAAAGCTACTACATGTGAACTTTAACTCATAGAACTCGTAATTAAAAATAAATCCGTACCTGGTAGATTAGAAGCTCCATTTCAGCCGTAAGAAACATTAATGGTTAGCATCATCAATGCGGTTATCTATTTCGAAAAGGGCTGCGGTGAATTTTAAGTCAAGGATTCCCATCATGCTACCTGAACCGCAGGTGAAAATAAAAAGCCACTTGTTCAGCAACCGGGAAAAGCAACCCTTGATTATGTTTTGGAGCTTACGTGAGAGAAGAAAAATGAAGCAACAAACATTCGATAAGCTTTCCGATAGGCTTTGCGATATTTCTAAGGAAAAGAAGCCGCGGTGGCTGCATCGCCGCACTTTTGTAAAAGCTTGTAGCCTATAGTAGCAGTAGCCATGTGTGCGAGCGTGCTGAAAACGATGCGCTGTGCCTGAACAGTGCATGTAGTAAAAGCTATAATTAAGGCTACTGCTATCATCATTTATCAACGGCCGTTTCCAACATATATGTAAATGACATCAAACCTAAGAATCAGGATTGTTCACCACATCAAGTATACGGAAACGCTTTAACCCCGCCGGTACCTTCCATCGTACTTCTTCTGATTTTCTAAACCCAATGAGGGCTGCCCCCATTGGGGTAATTACAGAAATCTTATTTTGTTTTATGTCAGCATGCTCGGGCATTACAATTGTAAACTCCAGTACTTTCTGGGTATCAAGGTCCAATATCGATACCCGGGAATTTAGCTTAATGCAGTGCTTAGGGAAAGCATCTTTTGTTACGATCACTGCCCGTTTCAGTTCATGCGCCAATGACATTTCTTCGTTTCTATCCGGTAGTTTATCTACATAGGGTTTCAGAAGTTTGTAATCCTCTTCTGTAAGAATCACCGGATTTAGTTCTTTGGTATTCATATTTTATCTTTTTTAGTTTAAACTGGATGCTCTTAACGAATTGTCTTTTATCTTGTCGTTCTTGTAACTGAAGTATATTTCCTGGAAACTTTTCGTACTCAGGGTATCAATCTTTCTGAAAAACTTTGATGGTGCAACATCGTCTAAGGTTTTAAATCCACAGGCTTCCATCATTTCTACTACAGCGTGAAGCGTGTTCCTGTGGAAGTTTGCTACACGAACACGCTTATCGGTAACACTAAGGCCTTTATATAATGAAGGCTGTTGGGTTGCAATGCCAACGGGACATTCGCCACTATCACACTTCAGCGCCTGGATGCAGCCTAAAGACATCATCATCCCCCTGGCGCTATAACATGCTCCTGCTCCTAACGCTAATACTTTTAAAATATCAAATGCAGTAATGATGCGCCCCGATGCTATTACTGTAATATCTTTTCGAAGGTTAAATGCATCCAATGTTTGCGTTACAAACGATAGCGCGTCATATAAGGGCATACCCATATTGTCCGTAAATTCTAAGGGTGCTGCTCCGGTGCCGCCTTCAGAGCCATCTACAGAAATGAAATCCGGAATAATACCTGTAACTACAATAGCGTTGCAGATATCAATGAATTCCTGTTTATCGCCAATACACATTTTAAAGCCCACCGGCTTACCTCCCGATAATTCCCTGAGAGAGCCAAGAAACTGCATTAACTCAGTGGGAGTAGAGAATGCCGAGTGCGCAGGAGGGGAGTATACAGTGGTATTAGGCTCAACATTTCTGATAGACGCTATCTCCGGCGTATTCTTTGCCGCCGGTAATATACCCCCATGGCCAGGCTTCGCGCCCTGCGATAGTTTTAATTCTATCATTTTCACACTTGGGCGTGTTGCGTTAATATGGAATAATTCCGGAAGGAATTTTCCTTCTGCATCTCTGCAGCCAAAATATCCCGTACCAATTTGCCATATCAGATCTCCACCACGTATGTGATAGTCACTGATGCCACCTTCGCCGGTATTGTGCGCAAACCCTTCCAGCGCGGCCCCTTCATTCAATGCGCTGATGGCAGTTTTGCTTAATGCCCCATAGCTCATTGCGCCTATATTAAGAATGCTGGCTCTGTAGGGTTGGCTACATTGTTTGTTGCCAATCTTCACACGCAAGTTTTTATCCGGAATCTGAACGGGGAATGTTGAATGTGCCACCCATTCATGCCCCGGCATGTGGGGGTCGCTCTGCATACCGAAAGGCACAGTTTGCCTTACGTTCTTCGCCCGTTGGTAAACTATGGCTCGCTGCCTTCGATTAAACGGCCTGCCATCAAGGTCCGACTCTCCGAAATACTGTCGCATCTCAGGGCGTATCGATTCAAAGAAATACCGGAAGTATCCAACAAGCGGAAAATTACGAAGAATGGTATGCTTATGCTGCCTGGAATTATGGATGGCCAACCAGAATGTAGATATCGTGATTGACAATGCTGCAAGAAGCCAATATTTATCTGTAAATAAAGCTGCGGCTAAGACTAATACGTTTAGGACAAAGATTGTCCAAAGTATTATGCCTTTAGCCGAAACCTTTGTGAGATTTCGTGACATGATTGAAATATTGTAAATGAAAAAGGAAATACCGAAGTAGTCCCCGGAACTATGCGTGCAAGTCCGGGGCTATAGTATTAAAGTCCTTAAAGCTGGATAGATAATATAGCTTGTAACAAAAACAATGGAAGTGATGAGGATGTATTTCATGCATCACAATATCACAATCCTTGCCATAGTTTTTGGCAGCAAAATGTAATATATGAAGTGTTGAAAACATGATATAACAAAGTTAAGAATTATTTGTATTCTATTTGTTAAAGTAGGTTTTAATCAATCAGGTTATAGTAATGAAAATATAATTGATGCCGATGTCTCAACGTTGCTATCGGCATCTTTGTAATCTGAGATGATCAAATTCTGATACAGATCAGTTTCCTTTCTTCTACCAGCCACCTCCTGTAGAACGGTAAACTGTTATTAAAGACATAAAGAGTTTTTTCTTTGTTTCCACTTGGTTGATTTCCGCTTCCAGTACATTGCGTTGTGCTGTTATCACCTCCAAATAATTTGCATAACCAACTTTGAACAGATCATTAGAAGTTGAAATGGCATCTGAAAGTACTTGCACCTCTTGTTGGTTCAAATCGTAAATATGGCGCAGGTTATCCATATTGCTGAGTGTCGTCTGTATTTCCTGAAATGCGTTTAATACAACCTTGTTATAATTGTGATGGGCTTCAAGCTGCTCAGCTTGCGCCCTATTAAGGCTACCTTTTAAAGCACTTCTATTAACTAATGGTGCAGTCGCACCGCCAATTATTCCATAAGCTATAGATGCGGGGTTAAGGAGTAATCTACTGTTAAATGAGCTGTAGCCTAAAAAAGGCGATAGTGTCAACGCTGGCAGTAATGCGGCTTTTGCTGCGCCCACATCAGCTTTCGTTGCTTTAAGCTCGGCCTCTGCCTGCAATACATCGGGTCGCCTGTTTAAAACATCCTGCGGAAGTCCTACTGCTATCTGTTCCGGTAGCTTTTGTTGTAGAAAATTTGAATTCCTGGGTACGGCTTGCGGAAATCTGCCTGACAGATAGTTCAGTTCATTTTCAGTTTTTTTAATACTCTGTTCCGTTGCTGCCAGAAGGCTTTTTGTTCTTAGCAATTGTGCCTGAAATTGTTGTATAGCCAAAGCAGTTGTTCTTCCGGCTTCCTTCTGCACTTCTGCTATATTTACCACGCTGTCCTGCAGTGCAATGTTCCTTTTCAATATAGCCACTTCTTCATCCAATGCCAGTAATTCAAAGTATCTGAATGAAACCTCTGCTACCAGTGTTGTTATTACCAGGTTACGCGCCTGCTCTGTTCCCAACAATCGCATATACGCTGCCTTTTTTTGATTCTTGAGCTTTCCCCATAGGTCTATTTCCCAGCTGCTCCTCAAGCCAAGAAAGTAATACGGCACCATGGGGAGAGATACTTTTTGGTCTTCACTGACATTGCCGGATAAGTTGGTGTCGAAGTTTCCAACACCTTCCATGGTGTAGTCTCCATACTTCTGCATAGAAGCATTCGCCGTGGCTTCTACCGAAGGCAGCATGGCTCCTTTGCGAATCCTGAAAAATGACCGCGCCGTTTCTATACGTTGCATAGCGATAGATACATCAGGGTTCTGTTTTACAGCTACATCTATCAGTTGTACCAGGAAAGGGTCCACAAATATTTTGGAACGGCTCACCATATTGTCGGGCTCTGCTGCCGTCTTGCTAATAAAAGCAGAAGGTAATGCTGCTGTGGAAGGAGCGGATATAGTGTGGGGCGTTTTACAACTCGCTACCCATAATACAATTGGAAGTATTACCAGAAACCGTGTTTGCTTGTTAAATGGCATTTCGAATATTTTTTGCTTAGTCAAAATCGAATAGATCTCCCAGGAAGGATTTCTTTTTGTATGGTTTGTTGTGTTTTCCGGTGGCATCATGCATCCCGCTCTGATAATTCCTGGTTGGTTCTGTTTTCGCCGCAGCGTATTCAAGCATTTTATCAAGCTCGCCTTTATCAAGCCATATGCCACGGCATGCGGGGCAATAGTCTATTTGTATATTATGCCTTTCAGACATGAGTAACGTCTCATTACAGTGCGGACATTTCATATGTTTACTTTAGTTGAGATTATTGGTTTCAGATATAGCCTTGTGAGGTATTTTCATGTCTATCTGCATTCTTTTCAGTACAAGTTGTCTTTTGCGTTTACCGCGTCCTATGCTTGCAAACAGAACGTATAACCCGGGAACTATTATGACGCCGAATATCGTTCCTGTCAGCATTCCACCGGCTGCTGCAGTGCCTATCGACCTGTTTCCCATAGCACCCGCACCTGTTGCAATACACAACGGTATCAAACCGGCTATAAAGGCAAAAGAGGTCATTAAGATGGGCCGAAGCCTGGACACAGCACCATCGATGGCAGACTTAAGAATACCGGCACCTTCCTTTCTTCTCTGTATTGCAAACTCTACTATCAGTATGGCATTTTTTCCTAGCAATCCGATAAGCATTACCAATGCTACTTGTGCATAAATATTATTTTCCAGGCCTGCCAGCTTTAGAAATAAGAAGGAACCAAATATGCCCGTGGGCAGGGAAAGGATTACTGGCAGGGGTAATAAAAAACTCTCGTATTGCGCAGCCAACAACAGGTAAACAAACATCAAACAAATAATAAAAATGAATATTGCCTGATTACCTGAAAGTATTTGCTCGCGGGTCATACCTGACCATTCTATATCGTAACCTCTTGGCAATTCTGCCTTCGCTATACGCTCAACTTCAGCTATGGCGTCACCACTACTATATCCGTTCGCAGCTTCTCCGTTTATCATGGCTGAAGTATACATATTGTATCGCGTCAGTTGTTCGGGACCATATACACGCTCCATACGTATAAACGTGGAATAGGGTACCATCTCGCCTTTGTCGTTCTTTACATAAAGGTTTAGCACATCTTCAGGCTTGCTTCTGTACTGTGGCCCGGCCTGCAGCATCACCTTATACATCTGTCCGAACCGGATAAAATTGGTAGTGTAGTAACTCCCTAATAAGGTTTGAAGTGTGGCAAGGGCATTGTCTATGGTTATTCCTTTTTTAGCAGCCATTTCCTGGTCTACATGTATCAGGTATTGAGGAAAGTTTGGATCAAAACCGGTAAATACATTGGTAACCGCTTGTGATGCATTGAGTGCAGTAACAAAATTCTTCGTAACATCAGCGGTTTTCTGCAAATCATCCGCGCCGGATTTGTCAAGAAGCCTCAATTCAAATCCACTGGCATTACCAAAGCCGGGAACAGTTGGTGGCGGAAAGAACTGGATACTGGCATCTGTTACTTTTTCGGCCCGTTTATTGAGCTCCCGGATAATTTCCTCTAGCGATTCCTTGCGTTCATCCCACGGTTTCAGGTTTATCATCCCCATTCCGTAAGATGCGCCTGCTACATCGCTCATCAAACTGAACCCCGCGAGTGTAGAAACAGACTCCACCGCATCCATTCCTTTTGTAGCTTTTTGTATTTCATTCAATACCTCTTCGGTGCGCTCCAGTGTGGCGCCCGGTGGCGTAGTTACATTCACATAGATCATCCCCTGGTCTTCCGTGGGTATAAAGCCGGAAGGAAGTATGGCACTGAAACCCCATGTAGCAAAGAAGAACAGGATGAGCATCCCAAACGTTATTGCCCTGCGTCCGGCTATTTTCTTTAGGAAGCCTGTATAGCCATTAGATAGTTTGTCGTATCCGTTATTGAACTTTGCGAAGAACTTATTTAACCAGCCTTTGGATGCTTTAGCGGGAGTATGATGGCGCAACATGAGTGCACACAATGCCGGGGTTAGCGTCACGGCATTAATGCCGGAGATAACAATCGCTATGGCAAGGGTTAGTGAAAATTGCCTGTAAAATACACCCACCGGGCCTTCCATAAAGGCCACCGGCACGAACACAGCAGACATTACGAGTGTAATGGCTATAATAGCGCCACTGATGTCTTTCATGGCTGCGAGGGTAGCCTCCAACGGTGGCATATGTTCTTCTGTCATTTTCGTATGCACGGCCTCTACCACTACAATCGCGTTGTCTACAACAATGCCTATGGCTAATACCAGCGCAAAAAGAGTGAGCAGGTTAATGGAGAACCCCAGCATCTGCATAAAAAAAAGTGTACCTATTAGCGCTACGGGCACTGCCAGTGCAGGAATAAGTGTAGACCGGAAATCCTGAAGGAACAAGAAGACGACAATGAATACCAATATAAAAGCCTCTACGAGGGTTACCAGTACTTCACTGATAGACGCATCAAGAAAACGCGAAACGTCGTAACTAATATTGTATGTCATGCCTGGCGGAAAAGATGATTCTTTCAGCTCAGCCATGCGTGTTTTTATGTCTTCTATTACCGCTTTCGCGTTGGACCCCGGGCGTTGCTTTATCATGATAGATGCAGAAGGGCGGCCATCCGTCATCGAGGTCATGTCATAATCCAGCGACGCAAATTCTACGTCGGCAATGTCTTTCAATCGCAACACAGAACCATCGTTTTCTGCACGCAACACAATATCTGAATATTGTTCAGGCTTGGTGTATTTCCCTGTGTACCGCAATACATACTGAAGCGGCTGATTCATTTTCCCGGAGCTTTCGCCCGTTTTTCCAGGCGCTGCTTCTACATTCTGCGCCCGGATACCGTTTATTACTTCTTCTGTAGAAATATTATAGGCATGCATTCTGTCTGGCTTCAGCCATACGCGCATAGAATAATCGCGTGCGCCCATGATCTCTACAAAACCTACTCCGTCAATCCTTTTTAGTTCTTTCAGAACATTAATGTCCGCAAAATTGTAAATGAACATTTCATCGGCAGTAGTGTCAGTACTCAATACATTGAGATACATGAGCATACTGTTCACCTCTTTCTCTGTTGTAACACCTGCTTTAATGACCTCTTCGGGCAGCTCGTCCAAAACTGTAGTTACACGGTTCTGAACGTTTACCGCTGCGATGTCCGGATCAGTTCCTACTTTGAAATAAACCTGAATGATCGTCATCCCATTATTACTGGTAACAGTTGACATGTAGGTCATGCCCGGTACCCCGTTAATGGCACGCTCCAAAGGTGTGGCCACAGCCTTTGTACATACTTCAGCATTCGCACCGGTGTAGTTTGCCGTTACGATAACTGACGGCGGTACAATATCTGGAAACTGGGTAACCGGAAGTTTGAATAAAGCCAGGACACCCAATAGGACAATAACTAACGAAATGACCAGTGAAAGTACCGGCCTTTTAATAAAGGTTGCAAACATGTTAAGGAAGATTGTATATGCTCGGTTAGAGTATGTTCTTTTTAATTAAACTGTCAAGGCTCACCAAGGCGGGAGATACCACCATGCCATCCTTGATGTTTTGTATACCTTCATAAACAATCGTTTCCCCTTCCTTCAAGCCCGATTCAACTATATAGAACTCGTTCAGCCTGGCCTTGGGTTTGAAATTGCGCATGCTGATCTTGTTCGCTTTATCAACAACGAATACATAGTTCTTATCCTGTATCTCGAAGGCAGCTTTTTGCGGAAGCACCAATGCATCTTCCACATCACGGGTAAGTTTTATCTTTCCGGTTGCTCCATGTTTTAATAGATGCCCGGGATTGGGGAAACGGGCCCGAAAAGCTATAGAACCGGTATTTTCCTGAAATTCGCTGACCACAGTTTCGATCTTTCCTGAAAATTGGTACTCTTTCCCATCAGAGAGAATAAGATGTACAATTTCATCTGCAGTATCTTTTGTTTTTTGCTGTGTGCGCAGATATTCCAAATATTCATTTTCAGAAATGTTGAAGTATGCAAACACAGAATTAATATCGGAAACACTGGTTATCAGTGTGCCTTCTTCTAATAAACTACCTGCCTTTAACGGTATCCTGTCTATAATGCCGTCATAAGGTGCATATATGTGGGTATATGAGAGTTTCGCTTTGGCATGGTCTAGTGCTGCCCTGGCTTCCTCTATTCTTGCGTTCCCTGCACTGAATTTGGCTTTTGCTACGTCCAATTCGGTTGGGGAAAGTATTTTCTTGTTTACGAGCATTTTTACACGTTCAAGTTCCAGTTCCACTGTTTTAGCATCTGCAATAATGCTGTTTAGGCTTGCTTTGGCTTTGCTCACCTCGGCTTTGTACTCTTCGTCACTTATAGTGAACAAGAGCTGTCCTTTCTTCACAAACATACCTTCATCTACATGAATCTTCTCCAGAAATCCGGATAGCCTGCTTCTTAATTCTACATTTTGAATAGCTTGTATATCTGCTACATAGACTCTGTCCAGAGATATATCTTTTTCAATAATCGTAGTTACCGGTATCCTTTTTCCTTCTTCTGAGGAGTTGGAATTCGTTTTTGTATTGCATGAAATAGCCAGCACTCCAACCAGTGGAATGCTCCAAAAAGCACCTTTACGCATGATCGTTGCGTTTTAATTTTATTTGTTAGCAAATTGTTCACATTTGGAACAAAGACATCAGAGGGGAAGCCTGCTAATCAAAATAAGGTATACCTGAAGAGGAATAAATAGTAGGCGGGTTTAGTTACATCCGCCAAAGCGTTCAATAGGGTAATTCTGTCATTTAATGAAGCCCATTGATAGGAGTTGTACTCCGTCACTTGAACTGCATTGATCTTTTTTGCGAGATATTTAACCTTAACCTTTGAATGCCTTCGGGCATGAACATCCGAATGGTCCGACGGAGCATCTGCAATGGCATACGCATTGTCAGAAACATGTTCCAGGTACCTTAAGGTATTTTGGCCAGATGCCTGACCGGGGAATTGTGAGTAAACATTTCCAAATGATATGGAAATAAATGCAGCAATTAACACAAGGAAGCCGATAAGCCTTGCTGATAGCATCCTTGTATGTAAAAACGGTCGCATTATCTCTATGTCATCTTTTTGCGCAGCAAAGATAAAATAAAAATGTTTTTGAAATGTTAATAGTCAGGAGGCAAAGGTTAACATAACAGCGGTAAACACTTCCTTCGCCCCGGCCTTCAATATATCTTAGCTATGATATGATACCAGTCATATAGATTAATGATATTGAATATATTTCTATGTAGCGCAGGCATTTAATTTAGTTGCCTAAATAGATAGACTATGAAACAAACCTTATTTTTTATGTGTTTGCTTATTGATGCATTAGCCGTAAATGCGCAATATTCTTTTACCGGCTTCGACCTGAACTTTTCAGGTTCATCAAATCCCGCATCTATTACAGTGTCGAATGGTAACTTGTACTTTTCTGCCGAAGATGCAACAGCCGGGGAGGAACTTTGGATAAGTAATGGTTGGCTTGGCGGCACAGCCATGGTAAAGGACATCAATCCGTCTGGCAGTTCGTATCCCCAATATCTTGTGGGCAACAACAAAAAACTTTTTTTCTCAGCAGATAATGGCAGTGACGGCGTTGAAATTTGGTGGACAGATGGTACAGCAGTGGGAACCAAGATGATAAAAGATATAGTACCTGGCAGCGCAAGCGGCAATCCTCAATTGCTTACGGCGTATTATGAAAATGTAATATTCAGAGCATATACGCCCGCAAATGGCTATGAATTATGGATAACAAATGGTACTGATATCGGCACAAGAATGGTTAAGGATATTAACCCCGGCAACAATAGTTCCAATCCCGCAGCTTTCCATCTATATGGTGGTAGAATATATTTTGCAGCAGAAGACGGGGCTAACGGTACTGAATTGTGGGTAACGGATGGTACGGTATCAGGTACGCAAATGCTAAAAGATATTAATCCGGGTGCCAATAGTTCAAATCCGGGTGCATTCACAGAGTGTAACGGGAAACTGTTTTTTACGGCTGATTCTGACCCTATGTTGAATGGCCAGGAGCTATGGATTACAGATGGTACAACAGCCGGCACGCAGATGGTAAAAGATATTAACCCGCTCTCAGCGCCGGGTTTTACAGGTGCCGGTCTGGTTGCTTATCACAATAAAGTGTACCTGGCGGGTAATGATCCGGTGTATGGTATTGAACTGTTTGTAAGTGACGGTACTGCGGCTGGCACATATATGGTCAGCGATATTAACAATTCAGGCGATAGTTATCCTAAATACTTCTGTGTATACAATGATAAACTATATTTCAATGCATTAACCTCAACAGAAGGTTATGAACTGTGGGCAACAGATGGCACTGCTGTAGGCACACATCTGGTGTCAGACATGTTTATTGGTGGTTCATCTGACCCGAGAAATCTGAGAGTTTATGGTAATCGCCTTGTATTTACTGCAAATAAAGCTACTGCCGATAGACAAGTATATGTGTCAAATGGTACAGCCATCGTAACAAATAGTATTATGCCGCTTTCTGCTACCAAAACAGACCCATTAGCGAGTTTTTCACCTTTGGTGGAATATAATAACAGCTTATATTATCAGGCCAACTATAACAATATTGGTAATGAGTTGTGGTCACTTAAAGATACCATATTGTATAACCATATTTCTCAAACACAGTTGTGGGCCGATTGCTCGATTTACCCCAATCCCTGCAACAATAGTTTTACAATAAGAAATGAAAAGGCTTATTTCCCCGAAGGTACTGTTCTGAATATTTACAATTTAATCGGACAAGTGATCAAATCAGAAATACTTAACGGCCAAAACGAAACTGTCATACGAGTTGATAATGTGCCCAAAGGTGTGTACATAGTTAAAATTTCAACCGGGGATATTGAAATGACAAGACGATTAGCAATAGAATAGGCATCAATAGCTTAGTATTATTATGGATCAGAGCATATTTACAGACAAAGCGCAAGCTCCGTGCACCAAAGACCTGGAGACAGCACTTGGGACTACCCAAGTGCTTTGGTCTGAATTAGTAAAGTATATATTCGATCATTGCCCTCAAGCATATGAAGAATGGAACTATTCTAAATTTGGCTGGAACTATAGGGTAAAAGACAGTAAAAGGGTAGTCGTCTATTTTATGCCTTGCAACGGATACTTTAAAGCCTCTATGGTACTTGGTAAAAAAGCCATGGTGGATGCGCTTAGTAGCCACATTTCGCAACCCATTAAGCAAATGATATTGAATGCAAAAGTGTACGCTGAAGGCGCCGGCATAAGAGTGGAGGTACGGGACAATACAACGCTTGAAGACATAATAAAACTGGTCGGAATCAAATTACAACATTAGGCACCGTCTATATCAGCCGTCAAACGTAAAATCTCAGTTTGACAGTTTTTATTACGGTGTTAAAAATCATTTTTCTTTTTAAATCGATGAGCATTATTATTAGATGTTTAATGATTATAGCTGTCTTGTTCGCAACAAGACTAAATGTGCTTGCCGCTTCTGATGATTTGCAGGCATCCAAATCTGAATTGGTAAAACAGTATTATAAATTGGGTGGTATGCCCCTTGGGTTGCGAGATGGAAGGGGAGATACAGCGATATATCAGTTATTTAAGCAATTGCTGGATTCGTGTGCTTATGAAGGGTTGAATAAAGAAGATTACCATTACGATAGACTTTTCCCTCTTCAATTGAAAGGCTACCCCGACTCGACATGGCAAGAGCTATACACAAGCGCAATTATATATTACTGCAAAGACATTTACGAGGGAACGGGTATTGGCAACATTATCAGTTATAATGGCATGCCTGAGTTAAGCTATGATCATCTGCTCCGAAAAATAGCAGAGATTAAAACCAGAAATGACCTTGAAAGATTGGTAGGTTCTTTGCAACCTGCAATACAGCCATTTAACTTGTTGAAAAATGAACTCAGGGCAGCAATATCAAGTAATAATGCACTAAATATTAGCCGGCTGAAGAACAGTATGAATTGTCTTAGATGGATATCGCATTTTCAGTTTCAAAAATGTGTGGTAGTAAATATTCCTTCTGCAACATTGAACTACTATGAAAAGAACGATGTAGTACTCAATATGAAGATTGTGGCGGGCAAACCATCAACGAAAACACCACGGTTTGCAGCTTATTGCAATGAGGCAATTCTGTACCCATATTGGCATGTGCCAAGAAGCATTGCAGTAAACGAGTTGTTACCGGTGTTCAAACGCAGGCCGGCTGCTCTTGCTTATATGAATTTGCAAGTGTTAGATTCTCGCGGCAGAATTGTAGCGCCTTCCTCTATAAATTGGAAACAATACAACAAGTATAATTTCCCTTATCAATTTCGGCAATCTACAGGTTGTGACAATGCTTTAGGTGTTATAAAATTCAATCTAACTTCTCCATACAGCGTTTATATGCACGATACTAACCTGAAAGGGGCCTTTACCTCGCAAAACAGGTACCTAAGCCATGGTTGTATTCGGATTGAAAAACCGGTTCAACTCGCAAATTATTTGGTTCCCAATAAAATAGACAGTGCTTTTCTGCAAGCCTGCGTTCGCAACCAGGAACCTGTTGTGTATAAGCTTGAAGAGCAGATGCCTGTTTTTGTATTGTATATGACTGCCTGGGCAGATGAAGTAGGGGGGATAGTGTATTGCAAGGATATTTACAGCCTTGTAAACTAACGCTCATCGATTATTACCGTTATGATTAACCTGCATCATGTAGTAAAATGATGCAGGTTAGGTTTTGTTTGTTTTTGGTATGGTATCTTTAAATAATGTATCGAAAGATGGAAAAGAAACAATATAAAACAAAAACTATGGTACAGTCATCTGCCATGTACGGGTTGGGCTTTATTGGTGCCCTTATATATTTTCTTCAGCATGCCTCAAGCTTCGGAGATGGTTTGCTTGGCGTCTTAAAAGCGTTTGTATGGCCCGCCTTCCTTGTTTACAAGGTGCTCGAATATCTTAAAATGTAGTGGCGGGATAGATGAGAGGCAAAGAAACAAGAGTACTTTTTTTGATCAAATTGATACACACAGTAATATGGGTAATTTTAAGTTCTGCAGTTTTTTATGTGGTTTGGAGTGGATTCAGTGGCAGGCTCACCCCGTATTCCTGGATAGCGGCGTTTGCTATTGTAATAGAAGGGATTGTGCTAATGGCATTCCACAATAAATGCCCTCTCACTGGGATTGCCCGGCAGTATTCAGATTCCCGGAAAGACAATTTTGACATCTTTCTGCCCAACTGGTTAGCAAGGTATAACAAACTCATTTTCACATTGCTCTTTGTTGTTGGGCTTATTCTTATGATATTTCAGTATGTCAGGAATGGTTAGTAATATCGGCTCTGATCTAAGCCAGAAATGACCTGATCTTGTTCCTGTTGCTGTACTTTATAACTATTCTTGCACGGCAGTGTCAAATATACTCATAGCACCGGGCAGGCATGTAGCTACGCCTTTAATCCCGCTTACTGTTAAGGTCATCAGAATAGCATCTTTCACTTCTTCCTTTGTTGCCCCCAACTGTTTAGCCATAGGAACATGAAATTTAATAGTCGTGTCATCTCCCTGGGCCGCTTTCAAAGCAATATAAATAAGTTGCTTTGTTTTGGCATCTATCCCTTTGCTTTCCACAATCGATTCTATTAACCCATTAAATGCCTTTGCTATTTCGGGTGCTTCTTTCTGAAAAAGGTCCATTGTATTCATAATTGTTTCGTTTTAGCTTTTGTTAGGATTGATGATGACCTGGTTAATGGCAACAATTGAGTTTACGCCAGTTTCGTGGCAATTTGATAATACAACTTCCGAGGTACGATGGTGGCAGCCTTTCGTATAAGCTTGTTTACAAATCCCGGTATGCAAATAACCCTCTTGCTACTAAGTTTTTTCAGTGATATTTTAACTACATCTTCCGGTTGCATCCAGGGATTAATGAAGAAGTGCTTTGAAAAGCGTCGATTGTTTTTAGTCTTATGGAAGTTTGTATGTGTTAACCCCGGGCACAAGGCTTGCACCTGAATACCTTTACCCGATACCTCGGTGTGGAGTGATGTCATAAAATTGTTGATGAATGCTTTTGTTGCGGAATAGACGCTGCTTTTGGGTGCCGGAAGAAATGCACCTAATGATGACACCGTAATTATTGCTCCGCTTTTTTGTTTTAACATACCGGGCAAAACAGCGTGCGTCAATTTTATCATAGCTATGATGTGAACATCTATCATAGTCATGATGAAATCCATTTTTTCATCTTCGAATAATGTATTCTCACTAAAGCCTGCCGTGTTTATGAACATAGTAATATGTTCAAGCTTGGCCAGGGAAATAGCTAATGCATCTACAGCATCTGCATCACAAAAGTTAGCTACTATTGTTTTGGGTGAAATGCCATAGGTAATGTTGAGAGAATGGGCAAGTTCGGCAAGCTGAGTTGAATTCCTGTCTATCAGTAAAAGGTTATATCCGCTATCTGCCAGTTGTCGTGCATAGGCTGCACCTATGCCACCGCATGCCCCGGTTATTACGGCCAATTTAATGTTCAGGTTGCTCATATTGTTTAATCAAAACAGCAGGTATAACAAGTGAATGTTATTACTTGTTGTGAAACTGATGGTTAGGGTTATAAAAAGTAGCTGAATCGCGGGCTATCTGGTTCTGCTCGCTTAGTGTTAGTATATCTGTTCCCGCCGTTTGTATCCATTGGTCCATTTGCCGCCGGTATATTTGTACGTTTAAGGCAAAGCGTCGTTCAAATTCTTTTTCTATAGCACCCGTTTCGCTTGCCGGGTCAATGGTGATAATACCATTGGCTTGCTGCTGGCGAATTTCTCCTAGCAATTGTTCTGGCCGGCATGGTGTGTCATTTGATGGTTCTTCCCGATTGTGAGGGAAATTGAAGAATTCAATCTTCAAAAAGGGGAATTTATCAGAAAACTCTTTTTGGATATCTCCTATGGTCCTCGAGTTATTTATTTCAATAATCATACTGTTGATTTTTTGTTGTATGTTCGGATAGCTATGTTTTAGTATAGTTTATTTTAATAAAAATAACGATGTGTTTGTGTTTTCCGGATGATGTATATCAGATAGGTATCTGACACCAGTCAACGTACCCCTGCCGTCTAAAAAATGCCGGGTAATTGACAGGTATTCCCATACTTACTGATTCGGGTCATTGCAGGGTGGTATCGTCCAATATAGTTTTGTTAACTATTATTTAATTAAGATATGACTGAATCGCGGTTTCAAGAACTATTACTTACTGAAACAGAACATATTCAAAAACTCAACCAGATTGTTATTGATGCGGTTGAAGAAGAAAAGCTCATCTCTGAAAAACTGCTTCAATTTGAAGATATGCATCCCGATCTTGGTAGCCGGGTTGCAGACCGTATTGCTTCCTTCGGAGGTAGCTGGCGTTTTATTGCAAGTTTTGCTACAATAATGGTTTTGTGGATAGGCGCCAATGTATTTCTCTTGTCCCGTCCTTTTGATCCTTATCCATTTATCCTTTTGAACCTTTTATTATCAATGCTCGCGGCACTGCAGGCACCTATCATTATGATGAGCCAGAACAGGCGCGAGGAAAGAGATCGCCAGCGTGCTGTTAATGATTATATGATAAATCTTAAATCAGAAATTGAAATCAGAAATGTGCATCAGAAATTAGATTTGCTAATTACCGAACAAATGAAAACCCTGTTCGAATTGCAAACCCTGCAACTTGAACTTATGCGGGATATAAAAGCCAACATGGGTGGAAATTCACAAAATTGAATGGCTTTCATCAACCAATCAAAACTTACAGTGATTCGGATATAAATAATATTAACTACACATGCCACTTTTATAATGCAACTGCCAAAATCGAGCAAACAGTTTTTTTCCGAAGCAGGTGCCATCTCCAGGTTTACTGCATGGTTTTTTCATGAAGCATTCAGGCCGCGCTATGAGTGGAAAGAGTTTGGCCGGCAATGTTATGAGATCGGCTATAAGTCTTTGCCATTGATAGCTCTTACTGGGTTCATTATGGGGTTGGTACTTACAATGCAGCTACGGCCCTCCATGCTTGAGTACGGGGTGGAGGCTAAGCTTCCTGATATTGTAAGCCTGTCTGTAGTGCGCGAAATAGGGCCGGTGATTACGGCACTTATTTTTGCCGGTAAAGTAGGTTCGGGTATTGGCGCCGAACTAGGCTCCATGAAAGTAACAGAACAGATTGATGCCATGGAAGTTTCGGGTACCAATCCTTATAAATATCTGGTTGTAACCCGCGTAGCAGCTACTACTTTGATGTTGCCGGTTCTGGTTGTGCTTTCAGATGCCATCTCTTTATATGGCGGGTACCTGGGGGTTAATATAAAGGCTGTTACAAGCTGGGATCTTTACATAACGCAAGTATATAATACGTTGCAGTTTAGCGATGTATTGCCGGCAATCATTAAAACTTTTTTATTTGGCTTTGCTGTAGGCATGGTAGGCTGTTACAAAGGGTATCATTCTAAAAAAGGAACTGAAGGGGTGGGTAGGTCTGCTAATTCAGCAGTAGTACTCTCATCTGTTATCATATTCATTATTGACCTGATCGTGGTGCAGGTAACAGACATTTTTGGATTCAACTAATGGCACAGCAACTTACATATCCAAATGAAAATGTGATATCCATACGTGGGCTGAAAAAATATTTTGGCGAAAACAAAGTGTTGGATGGTTTTGACCTTGATTTAGGAAAAAAAGAAAACCTTGTTGTATTAGGTCGTTCAGGCTCAGGCAAGTCTGTGTTGATTAAGTGTATCATTGGGTTGCTGGCTCCCGATAGCGGTCAGATAGAGGTATTTGGCAAGGATATTCTGTCGCTCGATCATCAAGCGTTGGATGAAATGCGCATTCGCATTGGTTTCCTGTTTCAGAGTAATGCGCTTTATGATTCGATGACCGTGCGTGAAAACCTGGAGTTTCCAATGCGTCGTCATTCAATAGACCTGAATGAAGAAGATGCCAGGCAAAGGATTGAAGAAGTACTGGACAATGTGGGGCTATCGCATACAATAGACATGATGCCTTCGGAACTATCTGGTGGTATGATGAAAAGAATAGCTCTTGCCCGTACAATGATATTGAAACCCGATATTATACTTTATGATGAGCCAACGGCAGGGCTAGACCCGGTGACGGGGAAAGAAATTATCACGCTTATCATGGATATCAGGCAGAAGTATAATACAGCCGCCATCATTATTTCTCACGATATGAAATGTGTAAAGGCTACCGCTGATAAAATTATTCTGTTGCAAAACGGAAAGAATTATAAAGAGGGTAATTATGCGTCTTTTATAGGCTCAGATGATCCATATGTTCAACAATTTTTTGAGTGAATCATGAAAAAGAACTCGATAAATAATATCAAGCTTGGAATCTTTATTATAGCAGGACTATTCATATTGGTAGTTTCTCTCTACCTGATTGGCAAGAACCAGCACTTTTTCGGTTCAAATTTTGTACTGAAAGCCAGGTTTCGTAACGTAGAAGGATTGATGCCCGGTAATAATGTACGTTTTTCCGGTATTCAGTGCGGCACAGTAAAAGATATTGAGATTGTCAACGACACTACTATTGAAGTAACCTTGCTGATCGATCAAAAAACGAACCCTTATATCCATAGCGATGCCATGGCTTCGATTGGTACAGAAGGGTTGATGGGTAACAAGGTGATTAATATATCGGCTGGTGCTACAAATGCCCCAGCTATGCCGGACGGCGGTATATTGCGCACCAGTGCAGGAATGGGTATTGACGCTATGCTTAGCAGTTTGGGTACTACCGGGGATAACGCAGCAGCTATCTCTGTAAATCTTAGAGAAACCTCAGAAAGGCTTAATAATAGTTCGTTGGTACGTGAACTGCTTGCTGATACAATCATTGCTGATGATTTGCGTCGTATTCTTCACAACTTCCACGATGCTTCTATAGACATAAAGGTGGCTGCTACCGGCATAAAGCAGATGATTGACGAAACACAAAAAGGGGAAGGTACTTTAGGGGTTTTGCTGAAAGACCGCCAGGCAGCAACGGAGGTTGCACAGGCAATTAATCATATCAACAGTGCTGCCGCCCGCTCAGATGCGCTCATAGCAGAGCTGGAAATTATAGTTTCAGCTGTGAGTGCCGATTTGGATAGTGGGCAAGGGGCCGTGCGCCTACTGCTCAAAGATTCGTTAGCCACTAAGCGCCTGCAGAATAGCTTAGAAAATATAGAACAAGGTACCAAGGCCTTTAATGAAGATATGGAAGCGTTAAAGCACAATTTCTTGCTGAGGGGCTACTTCCGAAAACAGGAACGCAAAAAGGGTAAGTAGGCCTGCCGTGCATTAGCAATGCCACTTAAAAATAGCATTGTTACAGGCAGTTACATCAGAGTCATTACTTCCCTTTATATCCGTGCCGGCATCCATTTTAAGGTATTAATTATTGGCTTACATTTAAATTTTGATAGGAAACAGGTATAGTCATGGCTGTTCCTCTTTCCCAAAGTTTTCATTTACATCTTTATTCGGCGGCGAATGTTTTATGATAAATGGAAGTTGCTGGCTGGTGTGGCTATATTTATTCTTGGCATGCAGTTTCTTGCCCAGGCGCTTCGTGCTTTGACGGGAAGGGAAGCCAAATTGTTTTTGAGAAAGCAGACAGTGCGGCCGGTTACAGCCATAATGGGTGGTGCTCTTGTTACAGGTTTAGTACAAAGTAGTTCCATAGTCAACCTGATCGTACTGGGTCTTGTAGGGGCAGGAACAATTCCTATGGCCAATGCTTTGGCAGTGACACTTGGTACCAATATCGGCTCTACACTTAATACCTGGATTATTGCATCAGTTGGCTTCAGCCTCGAGATTGAAGCTTTTGCTTTGCCCTTTATTGCCGTAGCCGGTATTATGCGTGTTATGTTCCCCGAAAAAAGCCGCGCCTATCACTGGCTTGATTGTTTATTAGGCCTTGGTTTTCTTTTTTACGGACTAGACGTAATGAGTATGGGGATGGAACATTCCATACAAGGACTGGAACCTGAATACTTTAGTAATTTGCCCATATTCCTTTATCCTATCATCGGTCTTATAATTACGACACTGACACAATCAAGCGCTGCCACTGTGGCACTTGTGTTGAGCGCGCTTAATGCAAAGGCGATTGACCTGCATGTTGCCACTGCAATCGTTCTGGGAGCTGAGGTTGGTACTACAATCAAGCTAGTTATAGCTTCGGCAGGAAAGGAAGCTACAGTGAAAAGAGTTGCTTTAGGGAATATAATTTTTAATATAGTAACCCTCATCGTCATTTTCGTTTTTCTGACGCCGGTAAACCATTTTATTACTTCAGTTATAGGCATTACAGAACCGCTGCTGGCACTGGCCACTTTTCAAACTTTAACTAACGTAGTATCCATCCTGTTATTCTTTCCATTGTTAGGACGAATGGCTCGTTTCCTCAACGGACGGTTTAAAGAACATAGCCAGCAAACATTATATATCCACAAGGTACCTGCGGAAGATGAAGAATTAGCTATAACTGCGTTAGAGCAGGAAACTACCTATTTCTTGAAGATTATTATCCAGTACTGCCTGGGTGTTTTTGATAAAGAGAATCTGAAACAGCTTAACAGCACAATGTCTGAAGCATTTTCTGAACTTAGAAATTCGGATAGATATCAGTTTATTAAACAACTGCATGGAGATATGTATACTTACGCTGTCACACTGCAGAATGCTACTATTAGCCAGGAACAGGTAATATTGTTAAGCCGACTGGTTACTGCAGCTCGCAATGGTATGTATGCAGCCAAAAGTATAAAAGATGCAGAGTCTGATATTACTCAGCTCCGCAATTCCGGCAACGACGTTAAATACCAGTTTTATATAGAGTCGAAAGAAACTGCTTCATTGTTACTGGAGCAGTTTTCGAAACAATTAGAAAAAGGTGCCGGTAAAGAGTTGCAGTTTGCAGGGCTTGTTGAAATTTATCGGACAATCAGCGATGGGTATAACGGAAGGCTTCAGAAACTTTACAATAACACTTCAATGTCTCAACTTTCAGATATTGAAGTTTCTACTATTATCAACTTTAATCGAGAGATATACAGCGCCTTCAAATCGCTTGTTTTTGCATTGAAAGAGCTACAGCTTACAGGCGATGAAGCTAAGTATTTTGACGAGATGCCCGGTTTTATTCGATAAATATCGGCTTCTTATTGATATTGTATATAAACCGGGCTTGGAAAAAGGTTGAGCACTTCTTTTGGCGTCATAAGGCGATAGGGTGCAGTGAGTTTATCATTCTTATAAAACAATTTAAAACCGGCAAATTGAATCGGTTCCGTGGAAATTGCAATTTCATAACTACTGATCTTTTTAGCCGGGAAACCAAACCCATCCATATTCATTACAATTTGCACTTCAGGCCGTAGTACTATTTGCTTGTAGTTAGTCACCATATCTCTTGTAAATCGGTGTACGACAAGTATTTTGGGGGGTAATTCGAATTTCTTGACGAGCCCGGCAAGGTATGCTGATGCATAATTGATATCAGCCGCATCATAGGTGCCAATTTTCGCGCAAGGAATTTCTCCGCCTTTCATAGAGTATTCCGGGTCAATGCCAAGGTGCACCTGGGGCAGTTTTAAAAAATGCTCCAGCGCAGGTAGCTCTTCTTGCAAGCTGCTATGGCCAATTTGTACATCCAAAAACACAATGGCATTTATACTTTTAGCCAGTTCCAGCGCCTTTTCAATTTGATGATCGGGCATGCGCAGGCGATATTTTGCTCCTGCACCGGGGCTACGATGTGCAGTTACGGCAATATAATGTAGTGCAGGCACAACCGGGATGGTTGGGTCGGCGGTTTCCCAGCTGCGTGCTTCCGCTTGCAGTTTATTGAGCATTTCTTCGGTAGGCAGTTCTCCAAGAATACCCATGCCTTTTGAATAAAAATTGCCGTAGTAAGCAACCACACGATTGAATGGTAGTATAGCACCCGGTAAAGCGTATGATTTTACGGGCCATTTTGCATTCGGCTTGCCGTGTACTAAATGTAGTTGCAAAGTATCATATAAAGCTGTATCGATATGAACGTGCTCGATTTGACTACTGTCAAAAGCAATGGTAACCTGTTTCTTTTTCAAGCTTGTTTTGTCAGGCACTCTATTAGCATCCGTTTTGTTACAAGCACTGAATGCAATGCCAAGGAGAAGTGCAACAGCTAGTGTAGGTCTTAGAGTGTATTTAGTCATAACAGGTTTCTTATCTGAAAAGTGCTATTGCAAAGCTGCTTTAATGGAAGCTAAAAACTGCTATTTCCCGTCAAAACAATACATGACAACTGTCAGTTTACGATATCTAAAACTGTTCTTTTATTGTATGATTCAACTGATTGGCCGTCCAATGCCCATCTACTATAATTCTTCTTATTGTATACATTGGTTCAGCAGTATCTTGCTTACCGCTTAATTGGAATGCAGACGAGTAGCCATGGTTTTTAAGGTGCCCAATAGCTTGAGCATTCCATGCCCCATACGGATATGAAAAATAAAGGACCGGCTTGCCTGTAATTTCTTGCAGCAGTTTGGTTGGTTTGGTTAGTTGTGTTGCCCAATCTTGATCCTTATAATTTCTTACATCATGATGATCCCATGTATGGCAACCAATAGAATGGCCAAGCGCACTTATTTCTGCCAGTTGTTTGCGATTTAAATAATCGGGTTGGTTGATAGTAACAGTCATGATGAAAAATGTTGCATTAAAGCCGTATTTATCCAGCTCCGGCAATGCATTGGTATATTGTGAAGCTGTGCCATCGTCAAATGTCAACAATATTGGTTTTTCAGGAAGTGGTTGATGATGCAATAAATATGCAGTCAACTGGTCAGGGCTGATAGTATGATAGCCACTGTCGCGCAGCATTTTGATATGTTCGCTAAAGCGCTTTATAGGGGTAATATAGGTTTTGGCTGATTTTGAGTCTGTAGCCTTCCAGTCACGAATCTGGTGATAGCAGAGAACAGGTACTTGTTTGATAAAAGTACTTTTGGAACTAACGTTAACAGGTAGATGGTTATCAATTTGTCTGGAAGAGTGCCAGCCCAACATGCTGATGTATAACAGGCAGGTGAAAACTAATTTTTCCATTTGGGCTACTAACGCTTTTTAGTTTTGTTAATCATATTTTGCTTTCATTAGATTACATACTGATTGAACGCCTTTTACTCCCCATATTATCCTGCCAATTGCTTCGTTCTCAAAACGCCACGTAGTAAGTCCTTCTAAGATGACTTGCGTCTCTTCTACGTATATTATTAAGTTGTCTGTCGCCAGCTTCGTATTGCGCTGTAATGCTCTGATGATACTTTTAAGTAGGGTTTCATCAAGTGAATTGCCTGGTTGTATTGTTTCAATTATCAACGGCTTGGGATGTTTAATAGTTGCAAGTGCATCAAATAAGTTGCGTTTGGGTCGTGCTAAAGCTAAAACTGTAAATCCTTCATTCGTTGTTATTCTGAAGTCGCGAAATGGCATATATTGTTTCAGGATATTCTTTATTTCTTCTTCAAATCCCAATGCTTTCTTCATAACTGTTGAATTAAAATTTGCAATTACCTAAGCGGTAGTGTACCGTCTTTAATTGTGTCTTGTTATGCATACCCCGCTATACAAAGAAAGCAGTAGTACTATACTGAATAGATGATTGAGGTCATAGTTCAGACTGATTTGCATAGTCTAAAAACAAAATGATCTTGAAAAAGTCTGTAGAATGCGGATAGTTGATTTTAATCAGTTTATTGCGCTTGTTTGATCATTGGTCTACGAGTCAGTTGAAGCTAATTTGCTTCAAAATAAGTATCATGAAAAATATTTTGATAGTAGTTCAGGGTAAGAAATTTCCTGATAGTGCTTTCGAATTTGCTAGCAAACTCAACGAGCAATCACCAGTATCGTTAACCGCACTCGTATTTCCAGAGATGGTGCACATCGAAAACTGGGCAGCCTATTCTGCAGCCAGTGCAGGTACGTTAGTAGATCCTGCTGTAGAGATAAATACACATAGGCTGATGGAGTGGAGTAAAGAGCATCAAATAAATTGTGTTATACATCATGGGTCAATGGAACAAGGCGTATCACAGATAATTAAAGAAAGCAGGTTTGCTGATTTAATCCTTGTTGCGGATGATAGTTTTTATAAGGAAGAGGGGAGCACTATATTAGAAGCAACCAAAGACGTGTTGCACCGTTCAGAGTGTCCTGTCATGGTTATTCCGGAAAACGTAAGTTTCCCGGAGCATCTGCTGTTTGCTTATGATGGTAGCCAATCATCAATGTCGGCAATCAAGCAATTCACATATCTCTTTCCTGAATTCAGAACTTTGGATAGTATCTTCCTGCACATGGGGAAGGATGGTGAAGATATTCCGTATAAAGAAAACATGGCACAATGGATAACCGGGTATTTTCCCAATCACTCTTTTGTTAACATACGTTCCGATGCAGATGAGTATTTCGGGTCGGGAGTAAAACCCCTACCTATGTTAGTCATTGCCGGGGCCTTCGGGAGAACTGCTTTATCTCAGTGGTTTCATCCAAGCTTTGCTGATGATTTGATTTCAAAATACCGTGTGCCGCTCTTTGTGTGCCACACCAGTTGATAAGATAGTAGCTAGCAATTGATTTGTCTCACTATCTATGTTGACACAAGTCAGCAGTCACTTTTCTTTTACAGTTTAAGTTTGTTCTACAAAATAAAGATTATGAAAAAAATTAGTATTACGCATATCAATAACCGCCACAACGACTGGCTTCGGGCCACATCTTTTTATCAGCAAGAGATAGAAATATTGAAAAAGAGGTTAACCGAAATAGCCGGCAAGAATACTAATGCAGACATGCTGCCGCAGGTTGAGCATTATGAGAACCAGTTCAAAGTACAAGCCGACCAGTTGGACCGCCTTAATCATGATATAGAAGCTTACGTAGCTACTCTTGCCCGCGAAGCTTCTGATTCTAAGGCCGGGTACGTAGAGGCCGATTTGCTGAAACAACATGAGTTGCTTGATGAAAGGTATCAGCAGGAGGCAACTATTGTGAATGATTTAAGGCATGAGTTTAACCGGTTTGCTACACACTGGATGTAGTGATTTTATGCAAGTTTGCGTGTCATTTTATATCGTATTGAAAGATAGATATGCCCTGCAGTTGCTTGTTTTACTAATAAAGTAATCTGTTTTAATGCAAGCTCAGGATACTACGGATAATATTGCTGTGACAGTGCGGGCGTTGCTGCTTTTCTTTCTGGTAGCTTTAATTCTCTTTTTGGGAAGAACGCTGTTTATTCCGATGTTCTATGGCCTGTTCATAGCTATAGTTTTGTATCCCGTATGCCGAAAACTTGAAACATATAAACTGTCTAAAGGGCTTGCTATTGCCATAGCACTTTCTATGGTAATAGTGCTCTTTAGTGCATTGCTTATCTTGCTCTATTGGCAAATAGGTCTGTTTCGGCAGGATTTACCTGCTTTGACGCAGAAGGTAAAGCCAATGCTCACCCGTTTCCAGGAATGGCTTACTACTTCTTTTTCAATTTCACCGTTAATGCAAACGGAATGGACACACAATCTGGTTATAAATAGTTCAGCATCTGTAGGTAGCCTGCTGCGGTCAACTGTTGCAGCAACGGCGGGCACGTTCTTTTCATTATTTCTTATACCCATATTCGCTGCACTATTTTTATACCATCGCGCTGTATTTGTAAAGTTCCTGTACCATTACCTTGGTGAAAGAATGCGCGACAGGGTTAATGCCATTTTAAAAGAAGTCATACACACTTATTTCAATTACATAAAAGGTATGATTCTGGTCTATATCATAGTTGGCGTTCTTAATAGTATAGGCCTGATGGCACTGGGCATTAAGCATGCAATACTCTTTGGTATGCTCACGGCAATTATGACGGTAATTCCCTATGCAGGTATTGTAATAAGTGCTGCACTGCCCATTAGTGTTGCTTTTATTACTACCAACTCCATTTGGTACCCCATTGGTGTTATTCTTGTTTTTTCATTTGTTCAATGTCTGGAGGCAAATGTTATTTTCCCAAAGGTTGTAGGCATTCAGCTCAATGTTAGTACCTGGGCCATGATGGTTGCGATATTAGCCGGAGGCATCATATGGGGGGTATCGGGCATGATCCTTTTTATTCCCTTTGTAGCAATTCTTAAGATCATAGCTTCACACATAAAGGAACTTGAGGCGCTTCATATTTTGTTAAACAGAGGCGGACATTAATAAGCCTGCCATACATAATGGCAGGCTTATTGTAATAAAGTCGGGTTAGGCATTCGTCCGGCAACGCGACAGCCTGTCTATTTCTTCATCTACCTTTTCCAGGTCATCTTTTATACGGTCTCTCAGCGCCTGCAGATTATCCTTTCCTTCTTCTATAGCATCTGTAGCTGTATGGAAAATCCATCTGCCATTACGTGCTATACGTCTTCTTGTTCGTTCTCCTTTATCAGGCGCATATAAAGCACCTACAATTGCACCAACAGCAAAGAGCCCGGCGAGTCCCAGTAATATTTTGCCTGTATTTTTCATGTTAGTAGTTATTAATGAACTACAAAGATAAATGGGTGGTTCCCCCAATTGTTATGATCATGATTAGAGGGAAACCTGATTTCGCTCAGTATAGCAAATATGCCTCCCGGGTAGGAGGGCAAAGAAAAAGTATTAGTTATTCTGATTGATCAATTGTTCTAATGCATTGGCAGGCACAACACCTGATTGGCGCCAAATGACTTTGCCGCTTTTAAATAATACTAACGTGGGTACACCCTGCACCTGGTAAGCAACTGCAGCCTGCGGGTTTTTATCTACGTCGATTTTAATGATATCTGCCTTATCACCAACGCGATTCTTTAGGTCGGTCAGTATCGGGGACATCATTTTGCAAGGGCCGCACCAGGTGGCAAAGAAATCCACTAGCACTGGTTTATTCTGGTTTATAATTTCTTGAAAGGTCATGCTGTTTTTTTATTGTTGTTTTGAAATATGGAGAATAACAACCCTCCCATAACCGCACCATATAATGTGCTGTTCAGCGGTTTTGAGGTAATAGCGCAACTACCGGAACTGCAACCTACCAATTTCCAGTAGGCATAACCGGCAACTGCACCAACTATTACACCCACTATTGATAGCAAATATGTTTTAATGAACTTCTTCATACGAAATGTCTTTTACTTCCTTATCGTTGCGACGCGTAGGCACATTACATCCGGCACTACCACAGCAACCGATATTGAGTAAAGGCATTAATGTAAATAGTCCGCCCAGTGCCCCAAACAGAATATCTTTCGTAATCACTGCCTGTACTACGACTATGAGTCCTACAACCAGGCGCAGTACACGCATGAAATTCCAACCGTCTAAAATCCTGTTTCTCATTTCTTTTGTTTTATAAGTGTCAATGCACAATAATGCATATAGTCGGCAAAAGCCAGCAAGCGATGTGCGTTATTATTTTACTGCGCTTTGTACATTAGTCCAGGCACCTCCGTTAATAACATTTTGAATGCCATTATGTTCCAGCAGGCTTTTTGCCTGGGTACTACGCGCACCACTCCTGCAAAAGACAACAATATTCTCTTTGCCCCTGAACTTCGATAGGTGTGCGGGAATACTATCTAACGGAATGTTTTCAGCACCCTTCACGCTACCCATAGCAAACTCTGCCGGGGTGCGCACATCTACTAAGTATGCACCGGCTTGTATAACTTCTGATAGCTTGCTATCACTTTTGTTTCCTAATAATGATGAAAAAAATCCCATGTTTTTGTTTTTAAGTGTTTAAACACATGATGTGTCTTGTGTTTTATCATGCAAATTTGCTACTGTTGATTTTTATGTACAGCTACTTTTGTTACATAACGCTGTCTTAATAACAGCATTTCTTTTATGGCTATATAGATGTCCATTATAAACTGCGAACCGGGGCGGGATATTGGCTGGCAGCTTCAGTGCTAATCAGCACATGTTAATGCAATAGTAATAAATATACTTCTGCTAAGGGCGAAATTGTATGTAGGTTGCAGCAAGGTACGCCCGTGTGTGCCGCGCACTATATGCATTCAAAAACTGTCCGGTTACTTGCTTATACAAGCGTTATTTTGTTTCTGCCTAACCGTACAACACCGTTTTCTTCCAGTTGTTTCAGCAGGCGGGAAACCACCACGCGTGCTGTTCCCAATTCACCCGCTAATTGTTCATGCGTAATGGTAATAACATTAGATTTAGCCAGCTCTGATTTTTTGTACAGCAAACTCACTAACCGTTCATCTACTTTTTTGAAAGCGATAGCATTTACTATTTCCAGCAATTCCTCGAATCGCTTATGGTATAGGCGAAATATGTAATCGAGCCATTGAGGGTATTCTTTGATAAAGAGGCTCACCTTATCCATAGGAAGAAAAAGTATCTCTGCTTCTTCTTCCACTTCGGCTTTTACTTTGCTCGTTTCATGGTGCAACCCCCCCAGAAAAGACATGATGCAGCTTTCGCCGGCCTTTATATAATATAGTAATAACTCGCGGCCATCTTCATCTGTCCGTATAACTTTCAGCGTTCCACTCATCACAATGGGTATGGAGCGTATATGCGCATTCTCGTTGAGTATTACGGTGCCGGCAGGATAGCTTTTTTGTAAACTGTATTGATATAGTTTTGCAACCAGTTCGGGAGAAGATTTGAATTCTGATATGTCATCAAGGATATTCATTCTGCTAAACTAATGTTTTTGTTATTTTTGAAGGATGAGTTTGAATGGCATTTTCCCTATCGACCAATGGGATTTCCAATCCAGGTCTATACTGATGGAACTTAGTGATGCCGACCAGGCCCGATTAATGATGCATGCCAGGGAAGAGCATTATCAGAAAGGGGATGTGATTTTCAGAGAAGGTGCTATGGCTACCGGGATATATTTTATCCAATCGGGTATGGTAAAAAAATATAAGATCGGTAATGAAGGGCAGGAACATATCTTTTATGTAGCAGGTGCCGGAGAATTTATTGGCTACCACGCGGTATTGGCAGACGAGTGCTACCCCGATGCTGCCGCAGCCTTGGAGGAGAGTGTATTAAGTTATATACCCGCCGCCGATTTTCTCGAAGTTATTACCACTTCCCCCAACCTTTCCAAAATGCTGCTGAAAGTGCTCAGTCATGAGTTTACCGTTTTTACGAATAATGTATCTGCATTTGCCCAAAGGCCAGTAAAGGAACGTATTGCCATCGCCCTGATTATTTTACGGGAGAAATTTAAAAGAAGCGTGGCGGATGGACAACCTGTATTGATAAGGGTTTCTCGTGATGATATTGCCAACATGGCCGGCACAACAAGGGAAAACGTAGCCAGGACACTTACAGAATTCAGGCAGGAGGGCATTCTTTCCACACACGGCCGTAAAATAGAAGTTACAGACATTCGCAGGTTGGCCGATATATCCAATTTCCCCGATTAGAGATGTGATAAAAATCAAATTTACTAACAGGATGTTCGTTTACATTTATCCAGACAATGTTCGACATAAAAACTAAAGTACTGAATATCCTGAGGGGGAAATGCCCCAAGTGTGGGAAGGGTAATATTTACATTCACAAAAGTGTTTTCCCGCTCAGTAAGATGCTTACAACTGTGGACGATTGTCCCGTTTGCGGGCATAAAATAAAGAGCGGTGAAGAAAATGCCCCCGGCATCAACTATGCTGTCAGCGTAATAGTATATGCCATTGCAGTGATTTTTTATGCCTGTGTATGGGACATCACCTACCAGGATAATAGCTTTATCTATGCCTTCCTCTTTTCAACGGCGGTTGTCATATTATTGCAACCCTGGTTGATGCGCTTATCCAAAACGATATACATCTATGTGCTGCTAAAATTCAAATGAGTTGTTGTTTGATGTAGTCTTTCGCTTTACAGTTACATGCTGGCTACAGCATTCTAAGCAACATGACGCGCATCATAGTCAGGGCTGCTGAATAGGCTAGGCCAGCATGATAAAAGTCATTTTTAGCAGCACCGTATCGTTCTACCTTGTGCAGCATAAACTTAGATAAGATGAACTTACCCGCTGCACTTGCTGCATTTCGACAAGCAGTTTCAGATTCGTATGTTGAAACTGATATTGATATTTTGGAGCAATACGAAGCAGGAACCTATAAACATGAAGGGAAAGTGCTCGCCATTGTGAAACCAGCTAGTACAGCCGAAGTGCAAAGATGCATGACAATAGCCAATGAGTTTCACATTCCGGTGTATCCCGTTAGCAGGGGGTGCAATTGGGGTTACGGCTCTAAAGCACCGGTGAAAAGTGCCTGTGTCATTATTGATTTGAGCAGGATGGACAAAATAATCCACTATAATGAATCCTTTGGTTATGTGACTATTGAACCGGGTGTAACATTAGGCGGGCTATACCAGTTCTTAAGATCTAAAAAATCCAACCTGGTGTTAAGTACCACTGGCGGTAGTGTAGATTCAAGCCTTATTGGAAACACGATGGAACGAGGCATAGGTACGGGTTTATATGCAGAGCGCCTGGGCTATGTTTGCGGATTTGAGGTAGTGCTGCCTGATGGTAAGGTTATAAAAACGGGGTTTGAACGATATGGTGATGACAACCTTACGGCTAAAACTTTCAAATGGGGGGTAGGCCCCTATCTCGATGGCATATTTACCCAATCAAATCTGGGTATCGTTACCTCTCTTACCATGTGGCTTACTACCGTGCCTGAGTATTTTCATTTCGTTCACTATGAGGTAGATAGTGCGGATAAGTATTATTCATTGATCGATCGCCTTCATGAAATGGCTGTTTCCGGCCTCGTACGTCCTACCCTGACGATGTATAATAATTTCAGGGTACTGTCTACGGTAAGGCAATTTCCGGCAACGCATAGTGCAGAGTGGGCGCACCTGTCTTCAAATGAGCGCACACAAAAAATATTGCAGTATGCCAATGAAGGGATGAATGTAAAACTGTGGACCGGCGAAATATGCATTAGGGGTGTTAATAGGGAACACGCAGAAGTACAATCGAATGCTGTAAAAGATAAAATAGCCGCCTATACCGACAGTCTTTCGGTATACGAAGTAGGCAAGGAGGAAATGCTTCAAAGGCTTAATGGCAGTGGTAGCGTTGATTCAGATTCGCTGCAGGATTCGCTGAAAAATTATCTGATCGGTAAGTACCTCGGTATCCCCGATAATGTGCCTGTCAGCCAGAGTTATTGGAGAAAAGATTTTCAGGTGCCTGCGAATATGGATCCGGATAAGGATAAGTGCGGCATGATATGGATGTGTCCAACTGTACCTTTTGATGGGGCCAATGTGAAAAAAGCTATTGACATGATTGAGGCGATCATCATAAAGTATGGCTTTGAGCCGGCTATATCTATGCAATGCACAAGCGAGAGAAGCGTGCACCTGATTGCATCTATAGCATGGGACAGGCAGGTAGCCGGCGAGGATGAAAAAGCTGAGCAGTGCTACGATGAACTCCATATTGCCTTACATGAGCACGGATACTATTTTTATAGGGAAACCACACATGCAATGGCCAGCCAAATAGTTGATCAGGACAATACACTCGACGACTTTCTCAAGGGCCTCAAACGCGCAGTAGATCCCAACAATGTATTAGCTCCAGGCAGGTATATTAAAGGCTAAAGGAGCGGTTGAATGCTTTATGCATTTGAATGAACAAGGCTTCGCCTGGTTAACTCGCGTTTTATCAGCGCGAGTTCTCTATTAGATTGTCCGGCAATAGAAGAATTCTCTTCGGCGCGTCTTAATAAGTATGGTATTACATCCTGTACAGGGCCATATGGCAGGTACTTTGCTACATTATAGCCACTATTGGCAAGATTAAAAGAAATGTGGTCGCTCATACCGTATAGCTGAGAGAAAAATATGTGCGGATGATCGGCGGGTATATTTAATGCTTGCATAGAAGCAACAGCAAGGCTGCAGCTTGTTTCATTATGTGTACCGATAAACAGGCCAATTTCGGAAATATTTTCAAGGCAATACTGTACAGCTGCATCAAAGTCCTTATCCGTACTTAGTTTGTCTTTCTGAATCGGGTTAGGATAATTATTTTTATAAGCCCTTGCCTGTTCTTTTTCCATATATGCACCCCTTACCAGCTTTGCCCCTAATATATATCCCTTTGCTTTTGCTTCTTCGTGCGACTGCTGCAGAAAAGCAAGTGTGCCACTGCAATAAAGCTGGAAGGTATTAAATACTACCGGCTTTGACTGGTTGTATTTCAACATCATGTCATCAGTGATAATATTCACTGCATCCTGTATCCATGTTTCTTCTGCATCTATTAAGACCATTACACCCCAAGTGGCGGCTTTAGAACAAATGGCATCCATTCTTGTTTTTACCAGCCCCCATTCCTGTTCTTCGGTTGTGCTTAATGGTATTTTCTGGTGCACTTTTTCCAGCAAGGAAAACCTGGCAATGCCGGTAACCTTCATGCTGATAAAAGGAATTTTATTGGATGCAGCATAGGCCGCTGCATCCATTAGGTTATTCGTTGTTTTTTCAAACTCAGCCTCGGTTTCCTTTCCCTCTACACCATAGTCCAATATCGAATGAACTTTATATTGACGTAGTTTACCCGCAGTTGTGCCTGCTTCGCCTAAAGTAGTGCCTCCGCAAAATTGCCTGAACAAGGTTTTCTTGAAAATAGCATTTAACGGCAAGCCTAAAGCTATTGATGTACGTGTAAATGCGATGCCCATTTTAGTGATCACAGATGAATCTATAATGCTGAATAGCATTTTAGACATTTTAAGTTCCTTATTGCTACGATATCGAAAAGCAACCTCTATGTTATTGAACTGATCATTCATGTGCCTTAGTTAAAGTATCAAACCTATCGTATAAATGTACCGACAATAAGAGCTGTCAAAAATGACTTGCATCATGTTTAGAGTTGTTTACTACATTGACTTTTGCACATAATTTGTAAACATGATTATCTTTAGAAAATTCACTTTTGATTCTGCACATTTTTTACCCAATGTTTCAGAAACACACAAATGCAGAAACATACATGGCCACACCTACCAATTAATACTGTTTTTCTCTGGTGGCGTAGATGAAACACTCGGCTGGGTAATGGACTTCTCTGACATAAAACTGAAAGTGAACCACATCTTGTCTGAAATAGACCACAAGCTGCTCAACGACGTAAAGGGCTTGGAAAACCCAACCTGTGAAAATGTAGCCATCTGGTTGTGGGGCAAAATAAAAATGGACATCCCTATACTGGATAAAATAGAGCTGCATGAGACCCCTTCGTCCGGTGTTATATATACCGGTGTATAGATATCAGCTTCAAAAATGCTGACGGATGTCA
>JANLJF010000083.1:8362-34874 GCA_029255605.1 Azovibrio restrictus | reverse complement strand
AGCGCGACTTTGGTGAGAACTATGTGCAGGAACTGGCAGAGAAGCAACCGGTACTACCTACCGATATACGCTGGCATTATATAGGCCATCTGCAAAGTAATAAAGTAAAGTACATAGCACCCTATGTGCATATGATACATGCGGTAGATAGCTTCAAGCTACTACAAGAAATAAACAAACAGGCAACTAAGCATAGCCGTACTATAAAAGTATTACTACAGCTACACATAGCCGATGAGGAAACCAAACACGGCCTCAACGAAACCGGCATTATAGAACTGCTGGACTATTATGAGGCACAAAAAACACAACTACAAAATGTAGAAATATGCGGCCTGATGGGTATGGCTACATTTACCGATGATGAAGCTAAAGTACGTGCCGAGTTTGCGAAGCTGCGCAACACCTTTAAGCTGGTGCAACAATCTTATTTTATAGCAAAACCATACTTCAATACCTGTAGCATGGGCATGAGTGGCGATTACAAGCTGGCCATAGAAGAGGGTAGCACTATGGTAAGGATAGGTAGTTTATTGTTTGGTAACAGATAGTCAAAAACTGATACGATATAGGAAGAGCAGGCGATACAAGCCTGCTCTTCATGCTCACTTACCTGTTATTCATCGCTAACAAAGCTTCCTGCGGCGACTTTAATGACAACTGATAGATGGCAGCAGTATCGCCCACATGTATCTCATATTTGTCTGTTTCTAAGGCTTTCAGCAAATCATTAGCTACCACAGATGGCTTAATACCATTGTGTCCACCTATTTCAGTAGAAAACTCGGTATCTACCAGCGGTGGCATCAGTTCGAACACTTTTACATTTGTATCCCTTAATGTATAACGCAGTGTTTTTGTATAAGCATGCAGTGCTGCTTTGCTGGCAGTATAGGTAGGCAAAACTGCAGAAGGTGCAAAGGCTACGATAGACGAAACATTTACCACGGCGGCAGCCGGTTTAGTGCGTAATGTGGGAAGCAATTGTTCTGTAAGGTTTACGATAGATAAGTAGTTGGTGTCCATTTCAGTTGTTGCTTTGCTATAAGCATTATTTTCACCATCCAGTGTATATACAAAGGCACTCCCTGCATTGTTTATGAGCAGGTTTAGATCCGGGTGTTGGGTTTTGATGGTGCTTACCAGTCGGGCAACGTCCTCTTTATTCGTAACATCTGCCTATTGCTGTTACTCCGAGTATTTGTGACGCTGCTTTTTGCAGGCGTTCTGCGTTACGACCAGCTATTATTACTTTATTGCCACGTGCAGCAAATTGCCTGGCTACTTCAAAGCCTATGCCAGCGCTGCCACCTGTTATCAGTACTGTATTGTTTGTAGTATTCATTTTCTTCTTTTTTTTAGATTATAAAGTTTTGATATTGCAATGCACCAGCTGTATGCATTATGATGTAAAAATATACCGTTCGGTATAATTTAAGTATTGGTTTTATCGAAGTAGCTATTTGAAAATTTATAATGGTTATAAAGAAAAAATCCCCTGCTTTTCAGCAAGGGATGCATTCATAATGTATGCCTTTTAAAAATGATAATTCGCGTCTTTCAGCAAAGGTTGTGCTATGTCTTTTTCTGATACAATAGCCTCTTTCAGGTCTATCTTCCAGTCGATAGCCAGTATAGGGTCGGCATAGTTTACGCCACCTTCAGCACCTTTATCGTAAAAGTTATCGCATTTGTAAAATACTTCGGCGGTTTCGCTCAATACCGAATAACCATGTGCAAATCCTCGTGGTATCAGGAATTGCCTTTTATTTTCAGCCGATAGCTCTACGCCAAACCATTGTCCGAATGTAGCGCTGCCTGAACGCAGGTCTACCACCACATCCCATATCGTACCTTCCAGTGCACGTATCAGTTTGGTTTGCGCTGTAGGGGCATTCTGATAATGTAGTCCACGCAATACATTCTTTGTAGAGCGTGCCTGGTTGTCTTGTATAAAGTTGTAGGCTGTACCTGTAGCAGCCTCAAACGTGCGGGCATTATAGCTTTCAAAGAAATAGCCTCGGTCATCGTTAAAGACACGGGGTTCCAGTATCAGCAGTCCTTCAATGGGTGTTTTTATTACGTTCATTATTTAGCCAGTTGTGCTATTGCTTCCAGTACGTTGGTGGTAATGTGTTTCAGTTCTGCTTCTGTCAGCTCTGTATGTATAGGCAGTGATATTACACAGTCCTGTAGCATATCTGTTACCGGCAATACAAAGTCGGCACCGCCAAATTCTTTCAGCATATTCTGCTTATGGCAAGGCACCGGGTAGTATAGCATGTTGGGTATCTTACGTTCTGTAAGTGCAGCAGCCAGTGCATCGCGGTTGATGCCTTTTACCTGTAAGGTATATTGGTGAAACACGTGATGGCTGTATGCAGGGCGATGCGGGGTAATAATGTGCTCGTTTCCGGCAAAGGCATTATCATAATAATCGGCCACGGCACGGCGGGCATCGCAGTACTCATCCAAATGTTTCAGCTTGATGCGCAGTACGGCAGCCTGTATGCTATCCAGCCTGCTGTTGCAGCCTACCATTTCGTGATAATAGCGTACCTTCTGCCCGTGGTTGGCTATCATTTTCAGTTTTTCAGCCAGTGCATCATCGTTGGTAAACATAGCGCCACCATCGCCATAGCAGCCCAGGTTCTTACTAGGGAAGAAAGAGGTAGTACCCATCAATCCCATAGTGCCTGTTTTCTTCTTCGTGCCATCGGCAAAGGTGTAGCTGCCACCTATGGCTTGCGCGTTATCTTCTATTACAGGTATGTTGTGTTCTTTGGCTATTGCCAGCACAGGCTCCATATTAGCAGCCTGCCCATACAGGTGCACGGGTATGATGGCTTTAGTATTCGGGGTGATGGCTTTTTTCAGCGCATCTATGTTCATGGTAAAGGTATCAGCATCTACATCTACAAACACAGGCTTCAGGCGCAGTAAGGCTACTACTTCTACTGTAGCTATATAGGTGAAAGATGTGGTGATCACCTCATCGCCGGGTTTCAGGTCCAGCGCCATCAGGGCTATCTGCAAGGCATCCGTTCCATTAGCACAGGGTATTACGTGTTTTACGCCAAGGTATTGTGCCAGTTCTTTGCCAAACTCCTGCACATCGGGCCCGCCTATAAAGGCGGTGGTGTCCAGCACATTTTGTATAGCGGCATCTACCTCGGTTTTTATCTTTGCATATTGACGTTTTAAGTCAACCATCTGTAAGTTGAACATATGTGTATTTTACGGCTGCAAACCTACGCTTTAGGCTTTATTCGTCAAAACAATAAATCTGTCACGCGAATGTTTTTATCGCTTCTGTAACAGTTGGGAACAAAGTATTTGCGTTATCTTCACGGCATCTAATTTATTTGGCAGGTATAATGAAAAAAATCATCCTTTCGCTTCTTACTACTGCAGTTTGTATATCAGGTGGCCATGCACAGGAAGACCTTTTTGGTACTACTGAAAAAAAACCTGCGCGTAAAGGTGTGGTTTTTGCCATCAATGCAGGGCTGGACCAGCCGGGTGGAGATATGGCCAAACGCTTTGGAACAAGTTACAGGCTTGGCGGCGGGGTGATGTATAAAACAACCAGCAACTGGATGTTTGGCCCGAAGATAGACTTCATTGTAGGCAATAAGATAAAAGAAGACAGCCTGATGATAAACCTGAAGGATGCCAATGGTTTTTTATTAGACCAGAATGGTTACCGTAAGGGCGTAGGTACTTTCGAGCGTGGCTACATGATAGGGGTGCAGACAGGTAAGATATTCAACTTTGGCAAAAAGAGCAGCGATAATGGCTTACTGGCGCTAACTACTGTAGGCTTTATGCAGCATAAGATAAACATCTTTGAACGCAGTGCCGACATTGTACAAATAAACAAAGAGAACCGTAAGGGCTACGACAGGCTTACCAATGGCATTTTTATAGAGGAGTACATTGCCTATACTTATTTTGCCAACGACGGGCTTATCAATTTTCATATAGGTCTGGATATAACGGCAGGCTTTACCCAAGGCCGCAGGGATTACCTGTATGATGTAATGCGCCCGGATGACAAGCAACGCATAGATATACTATTCGGCATACGTGGTGGATGGTATATACCCATTTTCAAACGTAAGTCGGAAGAGTTCTTCTTCGAATAAATTATCGGGAAAAATAATAGCGTTCAATAATACTGAGGAACGACTGTACAGTTTCATGTTCATAGTCCCAGTTATACCTGTTGCCGGTATATGTATTGAGCCAACTTAGAGCCTGCGGGTAGTTTTCAAAAGTTTCCAGCTCTTCTATCACCGCATCATAGTCATCTTTATTATTGCCGAACAGCTCGCTTATAAACTGATATTTATCGTTGATGCCTATCATGCTTTGTATGCTTTCGGCAGGAATGCGGGAAGCATAGGCTGTTTCAGATTCTATGGTACTTTGCGCTAATGCCTCATGCCGTGCTTCCGATACATGGGTTTCATGCGGGGCATCGTCTTTTATTACAGCTACCATTTCCTGTTGCGGTATGGTGGCAGTTTCCTGCTGTTGTGCTATCGGTGTAACGGGCGGTACTACAGGTTCCTGAATAATTTCCTGCGTTGCTTCCGGTATTGCTTCCTGCACTGGCGGTACGTTGGCAGGAGGCGTTGTTTCCGGTTGTGGCACCTGGTTGGTAAATACCAGGCGATTGCGCCATTCGGCAAGGTCGGCATACAATACGCGGGTATAGTCCATCATCAGGTCTACTTCTATCAGGTCAGGGTTTTGCCTGCTTGCCAGTTCCGATATTTTCTGTATCAGCGTTTGTACACGTTGCATAAGCTAGTTTAGTTTTTTACCGTTAGCGAGCGGAATACGTCTTCCAGCGATTGTGTTTCGGCCTGCAGCGAACTGATATTGATATCGTGGTTCAGTGCCGGTTGCATTACTTCTTTGCGCAGTTCCTCAGGTTTGTCAGTTGTCATTTTGTATTTGTTCTGACCGATAGCTTCGTACTGTTTCAGGTTTTTAAGCCTTTGGAAAAGAGTGGTATCCACCGCTGTTTCAAATGATACTAAAAGTATGCCTTGAGTGCTGTTAACTTGTTGTATTTTATCTATGCTGTCGTCGGCAACAATTTTGCCGTTATTTATGATGATGACGCGGCTGCACATGGCCTGCACTTCCTGCATGATGTGTGTGGAAAGTAATACCGTTTTTTCTTTACCTATACGCAAAATCAGGTCGCGTATCTCTGCCAGTTGGTTAGGGTCCAGTCCCGATGTCGGTTCATCCAATATCAGCACCTGCGGATCGTGCAGCATGGCTTGTGCCAGGCCCACACGCTGCTTGTAGCCTTTCGACAGCATACCTATCTTTTTATGGGCTTCCTTGCCCAGCCCGGTAATGTCTATCATTTGCTCTATACGCTGTTTGACATTGGAAAGCTTATGCACGCCAGCGCTGAATTCAAGAAACTCGCGCACATACATATCATAGTATAGCGGGTTGGCTTCAGGTAGGTAGCCTACAGAGCGTTTTACTTCCAGTGGTTGTGTAGCTACATCAAAACCCGAAACTTTCACAACGCCTGACGTAGCAGGCAGGTAGCCTGTTATCATCTTCATAGTGGTAGATTTTCCGGCACCGTTTGGGCCCAGGAAACCAACTATTTCGCCTTTCTTTAGTTCGAAGCTAATGTTATCTACTGCCTTTTGGGTACCATACACTTTGGTGAGCCCTGCTACACTGATTGACATACGGGCAAATCTACAGATTTTGATGTTTGATAACGAACGATAAAAGTAAAACCGGGTATTATTTACCCGGTTTTTACATATTGTATAACAAATTAGATGTTAGTCTCTGCGTGTGCCTACAAAGTTGATAGTTTGCAGTTCGCCATTAGGCTTTTCTAAAGATGTGAAGTATATCTTTTTGTCGATAACCGAGATAGTAATGGTACGGCCACCAAACTGGCCATCGTTAATGTATATTTTACCATCTACAGGTGAAACGTTACCAATAAGGACATCATGCTCACGGGTAAATCTTTCAAAGGCTACAGTGCCGGGATAATTTACAACCCAAATACGGGCAGAGTCTGCTACCGGTGGCTGATTGTCAATATTCAATTGGCCTACATAGAATCCTACGTACCTGTCTGCAGCACGCTTCTCGCATTGGGTGCCTTCAAAGCCAGTAGGGCATTTACACTGGCCATCTGCACATGTAGCCCCATTCCTGCATATCAGGGTTTTGCAGCTATCTTCTGTACAAGATGTGTACAGTACTGAAGATGATACGCCAACAAACGCGATGGCAGATATTAGGGTATGCTTCCAAAACTTCATGCTATAGAAAATCTTTATTTATGCCAAAATACAAAAATAATTTACGATGTAAAGGGCTTGTAAACATTTTTTATCCATTAAAAGCCGTCCACCCCTGTGCTACCAGTTTGTGGGTGTTTCCACCTTTGGTATGCAGTATGGTGCCTTCATCGGCATCTGTCATGTAGCCTATTACACTTATCTGCTCGCTGATGGTTATTTTCTCGTAATCTTCCTGTTTTATGGTAAAGAGTAATTCATAGTCCTCGCCGCCACTTAGGGCACAGGTAGATGGGGCTACGTTGAACTCTAGCGCCATTTCTTTGGTTTCGCTGTGTATGGGTATTTTCTCTTCATATAGCACGCAGCCTTTATTTGACTGCTTGCAAATGTGCAATATTTCAGAACTCAGCCCATCGCTTACATCTACCATGCTGGTGGGAGTAATGCCTTTTTCCTGCAGCCAGGTTACAATATCGGCACGTGGTTCGGGCTTTAATATGCGGCCTACGGTATAGGCTTTATTCTGCAAATCAGGTTGTACGCCGGGGCTTTCCAGGAAGATGCGTTTTTCACGTTCCAGTAGCTGCAGGCCTATATAAGCAGCACCCAGGTCGCCAGATACACAAAGCAAGTCTCCTTTTTGGGCACCACTGCGGGTTACATATTTGCCGGTTTCCACCTCGCCTATAGCAGTGATGCTGATAATGAGCCCTTTCTGCGAACTGCAGGTATCACCACCTACCAGGTCCACGTTGTAACGTTCGCAAGCTGCATAAATACCTTCATACAGTTCATCAAGTGCCTCTACTGAAAAACGATTAGATATGCCGATGCTTACGGTAATATGTGTAGGCGTAGCAAACATGGCACAGATATCCGAAAGGTTTACAGCTACAGCTTTATAGCCCAAATGCTTCAGGGGTGTATACATCAGGTCGAAATGGATGCCCTCTATCAGCATATCGGTTGAAATGACCGTTTGTTTACCAAAATTATCAATTACAGCGGCATCATCGCCCACGCCTAAGTGTGTGCCTGCCTGGCGGGTTTCGTTATTCCTCGTCAGGTGGTCTATCAATCCAAATTCTCCCAGCGATGCTATGTCTGTCCGTTGTTCGTCCATTATGTATATATATCAGTATTGTATTAAGATTTATTCCTTATCAGTTGCAGCATATTCTCGTGGATATGCCCGTTGGTAGCCAATGTTTGTTTATCGAAAACGCTGTATGGTTCGCCATCAAAGTTAGTGATGACACCACCGGCTTCCTGCACTATCAGGTACCCGGCTGCTACATCCCATGAGCTGAGGTTGTATTCCCAGAAGCCATCGAAACGGCCACAGGCTACCCAGCAAAGGTCTATGGCGGCAGAACCCAGGCGCCTTACGGGCAAACCTTCCAGTATAAAGCGTTCGAACACGCGAATAGGATGTTCAGTACTGTTAGGCCATTTATAAGGGAAGCCTGTTACCAGGCATGCTTTCCTGAAATCTGTTTTCTGCGATACACTTATTTTACGGTCGTTGAGATAAGCACCTTTGCCTTTTTCAGCAAAGAACAGCTCATTCATCATTGGATTATAGACCGTACCTAGAAGTAAGTCGTTGCCAAACTTCAATCCGATGCTTACGCAACATAAGGGTATGCCATGAGCAAAATTCACCGTGCCATCTATGGGATCTATTATCCATTGGTAGGGGGAATCCTGTATCAGTTCACCTGCTTCCTCACTAATGATACTATGATCCGGAAAGTGTTCCCTTATGATCTCAATAATGCGTTTTTCAGAATGGTTATCAACTTCTGTAACAAGATTGTTAATACCTTCTTTATTATCTACCTGAAAGCTACCCTGGAAGTATTGCTGTATGATAGCGCCTGCTTCTTTGGTGGCCTGTAATAATACCTCTTTCAGTTTTTCTGTCATGTGCTATCAGAGTTTCAGTTCCTTACCCAGGTAGTAATCTATCACTTTTAACTTAAAAATGAGGTCGTATTTGGCCCTTGCAAGGTTGGATGATGCGGTATAAAGTGTATTCTGTGTTACCAGGTAGTCTACAGTATTGGTAAGCCCCAGGTCGTAACGTTTCTGCGCAAAATCGAAAGCGCGCTGCGCTGCGGTAGCAGCCCGTTCTGCAGCATAATATTTTTGTATCGAATTGCGGGCATCATTGTATGCTTTGTACACGTCTTGTTTCAGCTTCAGTTCTGCCTGATATTTGTTTAGCTCGCTGGTCAGCATATTGATGCGTGCCTGCTTTACATTATAAGATGATTGCCATGCATTGAATATGGGTATATTGATAGATAAGGCCACCGTTTGCCTGAAGTTATTATCCAGTTGTTTGCCCACAGGTACATCTTTGGTGGTATAGGTGCCCGTAGGCTGATATACTTGCAGTACGGTATCCAACACCGGTACGAAGGCACCCGTAGGGGCAGCACCGGTGATGTTGAACCCTGTGTAATCTTTTACCGTGCTGGACCAGTTTGACCCCAGTTGCGCACCAAGGCTCAATTGAGGCCACAGGGCCCCCTTCGCAGCGGCCAGCCTTTTTTGGGATGCCTGCAATTTATACATGCTACTGCGTATAGTGCCTAAATGCTTCGATGCTTCTACATAAATATCTTCCGGTGTCATAGCTGAAACAGCTATCTGCTCATCTACCTTAATATCCGGTATCTGCAGGTTGTAGGTAATGCCAAAATCGAGGTTGAGCAGTGCTTTAATATCTAATAAGGATGCTGTGTAATCTGATATGGCTGTTATCAGGTTGGCACTGTCATTAGCCAGTTGCGATTCCAGTTGGGCTACATTCAGTTCCGGCAGGCGGCCGGCTTCAGCAAAGCGCCTGGTTTGGTCCAATTGTGCCTTGGAAAGTTCTACCTGCTTTTCGCTCACCAAAACCTGCTCATGCGCCAACAATGCCCTGAGGTAGCCTGTAGCTACATTGAGCGATACATCGTCTTTCAGCTGGTCAAGGTCGGCACGTGCCGCCAGCAGGCTGAATTTACTGCCTGAAATATTATTCCGTTTCTGAAACCAACCAAACAGCAGCACATCGGCATTGGCACCAAGGCTAATGAAATCGTAGCTGCTGCCGGGTACGAATTGGTTTGTTGTAGGGTCGATAGAGCGGCCAAAGCTACGTCCGTAAGAACCTGAACCATTTACATTGGGTAGCTGAGATAGCTGGCTTTGCAACAATGTCAGCTTTGCCAGTCTTTCATTCAGTACATTTTGCTGAATGGATATATTATGGTCAAGTGCATATTTGACCGAGCGTTGCAGGCTCCACACATCATCTGCAGATGAGGTGGTTTGTGCATGCGATATTGCTGTAATAAATAATAGTGAAAGCGTGAAAAGGTAGCGCATATGACAAAAATATGGTAAATACCAGGACGTTATATAGCCTTTACAGATTTTAACTATCGTTTTCCCTTGGTGCGTTTCGGGGTGGATGGTTTTTTCACTTCCGGTTCTTCTGTTTCGCCGCCAGTCCCCAATTGAAAGGGCACAATAAAAGTTTGCTGCTGCTGTGGGGCCTGCAGGGCATTCAGGTAGCTCTTGTAGCTGCCATATTGGGCCATTAGCTGGTAACCTTCACGTGTCATTTCAATTTTGCCCGAGTTACCAAATCCAATAACGGGCGTTACCCAGCCCGATGCTTTTAATATCTCCCATATGCGTTCCGTTTCTTTTGGAGAAAGATTGACATTGTTAGGTTTGTATATCTCATTTTCCAGGTGCATAGCATCTGTATTAGAGTTATTATAAAGGATGTTTAATATTATGTCAATTATGTTTTTGTCGAATGAGCTCTGATCTAGTATGGTTGGCAATACTGCCGGTCTTACTTTCATTCTTTTCAGCGCGCGCCTGTTCTTGTTATTTGCCATTGGGTAAAGTTACGGCGTGTGGTTTATATAACATTAAAAGCCGTCAAACGGTCAGCTTTGTTAAATTAAAAACTGTAATATTTTCAGTTGATTTTCAACGAATAAGACAGCTTGTCGCATCCTGTGGACTATAAACTGCCATAGCAACACCTAACTTCATATTGGAACGTTTTTTATGGCTATATCTATAATAACAAGAACAAGATATGAACTTGAATAATTTTACCATAAAAGCCCAGGAAATGCTGCAACATGCACAGCAACTGGCATTCAACAACCAAAGTCCGAATATTGAAACGGCGCATATGCTGCAGGCTCTGCTGGATGATACGGAAGGGCCTACAACGCACCTGCTGAAGAAGAATAATGTGAACATTAGCTTTCTGCAAAACAAACTGGACGAGCAGATAAAACGCATACCTACTATACAAAGTGGAGAACCCGCGCAAAGTGTGAGCCGAGAACTGAATAATGCCATCTTACGCACTGCTAACGTGCTGAAGGAATTCAAAGATGAGTTTGTAACACAGGAGCACTTGCTGATAGCCCTTCTGCAGGTAAACGATGAAACGTCTAAAACGCTAAAAGATGCCGGCCTTACCGAAAAAGGATTGATAGCTGCTATTAAAGACCTGAGAAAGGGCAGTACTGTCAATTCGCAAACTGCGGAGCAGCAATATAACGCTCTTCAGCGCTATGCCAAAAACCTGAACGACCTTGCCCGCAATGGTAAACTGGACCCGGTGATAGGACGTGATGAGGAGATACGCCGCACGCTGCATATCCTTTCGCGCAGGAGCAAGAATAATCCCATACTGGTAGGTGAACCTGGCGTAGGTAAAACAGCCATCGTAGAGGGGTTGGCCCACCGCATTATAAATGGGGATGTACCTGATAACCTAAAATCGAAGATAATATTCGCGCTGGATATGGGTGGCCTGATGGCAGGTGCCAAATATCGCGGCGAATTTGAAGAAAGACTGAAAGGCGTAGTAAAAGAAGTAGCTGAAAGCAATGGTGAAGTGATACTGTTTATAGACGAGATACACACGCTGGTAGGTGCCGGTGCTATGGAAGGCGCTATGGATGCTGCTAACATACTGAAACCAGCCCTTGCCCGTGGTGAACTGCGCGCGATAGGTGCTACTACGCTGAACGAGTACCAGAAATACTTTGAGAAAGATAAAGCGCTGGAACGCCGTTTCCAGAAGGTGATAGTAGATGAACCTACGCCGGAAGATGCTATATCCATCCTGCGGGGACTGAAAGATAAATACGAGAGCCACCACAAGGTGCGCATTAAAGACGAGGCTATTATAGCGGCGGTAGAATTATCGCACAGGTATATTACAGATAGGTTCCTGCCCGATAAGGCCATAGACCTGATAGATGAAAGTGCTGCCAAGCTGAAGCTGGAAATGAACTCGATGCCGGAAGAGTTGGATGAACTGGAACGCCGCATCCGCCAACTGGAAATTGAGCGCGAAGCCATCAAACGCGAGAATGATGAGCCTAAGCTAAAAGAACTGGGACAGGATATATCCCTGCTTACCGTGCAGCGCGATACACTGAAGGCTAAGTGGATGGAAGAAAAGGAACTGGTAGATAAGATAAACAAATCAAAATCGAACATAGAGGCACTGAAGCTGGAAGCTGAAAAAGCAGAACGTGACGGCGACTATGGTAAGGTGGCAGAGATACGCTATGGCAAGATAAAAGAAGAGGAAGCAAATGTTCAACGCCTCTCTGACGAGCTGAAAAGCAACGAGGGCCAGCAGAAACGCCTGCTGAAAGAAGAAGTAGATGCAGAAGATATAGCCGAGAATGTAGCCAAAGCAACGGGTATACCTGTGCAGCGTATGCTGCAAAGCGAGCGTGAAAAACTGCTGAACCTGGAAGAAGAACTCCATAAAAGGGTGGTAGGTCAGGACGAGGCGATAGAAGTGGTGGCAGATGCCATCCGCCGTGGCAGGGCAGGGCTGCACGACCCGCGCAGGCCAATAGGTTCCTTCATCTTCCTGGGTACTACAGGTGTGGGTAAGACCGAACTGGCCAAAGCACTGGCAGAAGTACTGTTTGACGACGATAGTATGATGACCCGTATAGATATGAGCGAGTACCAGGAAAAGCATGCGGTAAGCAGGCTGGTAGGTGCACCTCCCGGATATGTGGGGTACGATGAAGGTGGCCAACTGACGGAAGCTGTGCGCCGCAAACCATATAGCGTGGTATTGCTGGACGAGATAGAAAAAGCACACCCGGATACCTTCAACATACTGCTGCAAGTGCTGGATGATGGCCGACTGACCGATAATAAAGGTCGCGTGGTAAACTTTAAGAATACCATCATTATTATGACCAGCAATATGGGTAGCCATATCATACAGGAAAACTTTGCCGAGCTGGAAGGCAAGGATATAAATGAAGTGGTAGATGCGACAAAAGAGCAGGTGATGGACCTGCTGAAACAATCGATGCGCCCTGAGTTCCTGAACCGTGTGGATGACATAGTAATGTTCCGCCCGTTGATGAGAAAAGAAATAAAAGGCATCATACGCATACAGTTGGAGCAATTGCAGAAACAATTGGCGCAGCAGGGTATAGACCTGCAGTTTTCGGACTATGCGCTCGATTATATCACCCAGCGTGGTTTCGACCCGCAATATGGTGCACGCCCGCTGAAACGTGTGATACAAAAGGATATAATAAACCTGCTGAGTAAAAAAATAATAGCAGGTGATATAGATAAATCAAAGCCCGTATTGATAGACGTGTTTGACGGAGTGGTGGTAGCAAGAAATGAATCTAAGACAGAAGCATAAGACGAAAGGGCAATGAATAAGGCACCGGCATAATAACCGGTGCTTTTTTATTTCTATTGGAATACTTTTGGGATACAATACTATGTATGCGCACGATAGTTTGCCTGCTGATATCCAATTGTTTTATGACCTATGCCTGGTATGGCCACCTGAAAAAAGGCACTGCCGATACACCGCTGTTAAAACTAATACTCATCAGTTGGGGCATCGCTTTTTTTGAATACCTGTTTATGGTGCCTGCAAACAACCGTTTTGGACAGAGAGAAGGATATACGCCTTTCCAGCTAAAAACGATTCAGGAGGTTATATCACTGGGGGTATTTTGCGCCTTTGCCATTTTCTTTTTGAAGGAACCCTTTAAATGGAACTATGCCGTGGCTTTTGCGCTGATAATCGGTGCGGTATATTTTATGTTCTATCCTTCAAAGTAAAAAGGATAGTATGCCCGCTGCAATGCACAGGAACAATTTTGACTTTCTAAGGCTGCTGTTTGCCCTGTTTGTGGTCATTACGCATTCATACCCATTATCGGGGGTAAAGGAATGTGATATATTATGCCAATACAGCTATGGACAGGCGCAGTTGTCAAATATCGGCTTGCAGGGTTTCTTTGTTATCAGTGGTTACCTGGTGTTTCAAAGTCTGCAGCGCAGTAAGAATGTTATAGATTATTACTGGAAGCGTATCATACGTTTATTCCCTGCCTTGATTGTTGTGTTATTGTTCACGGTGCTTATCATAGCGCCAATGTGTTATGATAATCCCTCCGTTTCCTATTGGCGTAATGCAGAGGCATATTCCTATGTACCCAGAAATCTTTCGTTGTATTTTATTCAATATGGTATAGAGGGCGCATTTACTGCGGTACCTTATAATACGGCTATCAATGGTTCATTATGGACACTGGCTTATGAGTTCACTTTATACATTGCTTTGTCTGCATTGTTCCTGTTGCGTAGGCGTAATACACTTATGATAGTGCCTTTGAGCCTTATGTATGCATTGCTATTCATCGTAAATGGTTTTTATGCTGATGTATTGGGTACACGTGGGGCTATCCTCCGGTCGGACTATTTGCTGAATTTTAGTTGTCATTTTTTTGCAGGGGCTTTATTGGCCGCTGTCCGTTATGATACCCGCGTGCGCTATCATAATGTATTATGGGTAGCCAGCGCGGCCATTACAGTTATTTCACTGTTTGTTCCATTCCATTTTGATGTACTGCATTACATTTCCCTGCCGCTATTAGTCGTAGGTACGGGTATCAAATGCACACCTGTGATATGCGACATCAGCAAGCGGATAGGCGATTTGTCTTACGGTGTATATATCTATGCATTCGTGATACAGCAAATGCTGATGTACTTCTTCTCACTCAACCAATTATGGCTTGCTATTAGTAGCATTCTAATATCGTTGCTATTCGCATATGGTTCCTGGCATCTTATAGAGAAAAGGGCACTGCGGCTGAAACATATCAGCTTTTATCCACTTCGTTAGGATCCAGCTTCAGTACTTTTAATATGGGGGCTTTGGCATAAGTTACACCTACCACCAGCAGGGTCATTACCCCGCCAAATATCACAGCGGGTACCGTACCCATCCATTTGGCGGTGGCACCACTTTCCAGTGCGCCCAGTTCGTTTGAGGAACTGATGAACATGGTGTTTACAGAAGCTACACGCCCGCGCATTTCATCCGGTGTATATAATTGAAGTATAGTGCCGCGTATTACCACACTAATGCTATCGAATAAGCCACCCAGCAACAACATAATAAAGGAAAGTACAAAGCTGGTAGAAATGCCGAATATGATGGTGGTAATGCCAAATGCTGCAATACTGCCCAGTAGCTTTAAGCCGGGATTGGTCTTCAACGGCGCAAAAGACAAGGTAAACAGGCAGATAATGGCACCAATAGCAGGCGCGGCGCGTAGCCATCCGTAACCTACTTCGCCTACTTTTAGTATATCATCTGCATATACCGGCAGCAATGCTACAGCACCGCCAAATAATACGGCAAACATATCTAACGAAAGCGCAGCCAATATAGCCTGTGTTTTGAAAACAAAATGGAGCCCCTCTTTCAGACTTTTTAATATTGGTTCTTTGGCTTTGTTTATGACTTCCTGGGCCGGTATTTGCAATAAGGAAACCAGGGCAACTATTTGCAGGACGAAAATGCTGCTTAGCCCTATCTCAAAGCCGGTTAATGCTATCATAACGCCACCCAATAACGGGCCGATTACTGCACCGGTTTGCCATGCCGTACTGCTCCATGTAGTGGCATTGGCATATAGTTTCCGCGGTACTATCATACCCAGTAGTGCAAAGTTTGAAGGGCTAAGAAATGCCCTGATGGCGCCGTTTATAAATATACCCGCATATATCAGCCATACGGTGCCATTTATACCCGCCCTTTCCTGAAACCATAGTGTAGAAAGCATTACAAAGAAGGCAGATAGAAACAAATACCCGATTATGCAGCTTAAAAGCATATTCCTTTTTTCCCTTCGGTCGATGAACGGGCCGGAGATAAAAGAAAAACCTATTGCCGGTATCACTTCCCACAGCCCCAGCATACCCAGCGATAACTCATCTTTTGTAAGGCGGTATACCATATAGCTGATAATGGTGGTTTGCATATGCAGCGACATGATGAGGCAAAACCTTACTATCAGGTAATTTTTAAATGCAGGATATCGTAGTGATTTATTTTTTAATAAGAATGATATGTACGGACGCAAAATGACTGCTTTATAGCCCTGCAAATTTATTATTAATACCAACATAGGTTGTATAGAATTTGGCAGGCAAAAGCTACATTTGCTGAACAAAATGAGTAATACTACGCAGATAATAGGCACCAGTGTGCTGCAAGCCGTTCACGAGTTGAGGGCTAACAAGCTGCGTACCTTTCTTTCCCTTTTAGGTATTACTATCGGCATCTTCTGTATTATAGCCGTATTGACAGTACTGGATAGCATGCAGAATAACATCCGTAAGGAAATGTCTTCTTTAGGGAATGATGTAATATATGTAGGGCGCTGGCCGTGGATGGATGAAGGAGGTGAATATAAGTGGTGGGAGTTTTGGCGCAGGCGCAGCATGACACCGGTAGAATTGAAAGCTGTGCAGGATAATGTGGTAGATGCCCAGTATGCTACACTATGCTTTAATAAAGGTATTTCGGTAAAGCATAACGACCAGGAACTGGAAGGCATAGGTGGGTATGCAGTAACAGAGTTTTTTGATAAAGTACAAAATATAGATATAGCCCAGGGGCGCTATCTCAGCTCATCTGAACTGTCGGGTGGTAGTAACGCCGTAGTGTTGGGTCATGAAACTTATGTAGAATTATTTGGTGCTACCGATGCGATAGGTAAAACCGTATCCTTTCTGGGAAGGCAGTTTCATGTAATAGGTGTGCTGAAGAAGGTAGGGCAGAATATGGCAGGTTTCAATTTCGATAACTGTGTCATCTACTCTTACTACACAGCCTCCGCACTTCTGGATACCCGCTCGTTCAATAACGACCCTGCGCTTATTATTAAAGTAGCCGATGGTAAAAACCCTGATGATGTAAAGTATGAGGTGGAAGGTGCATTGAGGAGGGTACGCAAGGTAAAACCCGGCCAGCCCAATGATTTTGCAATGAATCAATTGAGCCAGGTATCTGAAAGGCTGGATATAATATTCGCAAGTATCAATGTGATAGGTAGTATTATAGGCGGATTTTCATTGATAGTAGGTGCATTTGGTATAGCCAATATCATGTTCGTAACGGTAAAGGAACGAACTAAACAGATAGGCCTGAAAAAAGCTGTAGGTGCCCGTTCGAGAAGTATACTCACCGAGTTCTTGATAGAGGCTGTTACGTTGTGTATAGCAGGCGGGTTGATTGGTATCGTAGTAGTGTTAGTACTAAGCCTGGCGCTTACGTATGGGGCCGATTTCCCGGTTACATTATCGTTGAAAAATTTCTCTTTGGGCATAGGTATATCGGCACTGGTAGGCATACTGGCAGGTTTTATACCGGCGCGTACAGCATCAAGATTGAACCCCGTAGTAGCAATGCGCTCACACTAATTACATAAAGGGCATGAAAAAAGAACCTGTTCTTATTTTAGACAAACAACGTATAGATCACAAGCTGCAACGCATGGCTTACCAGGTATGGGAACATAACAGCAATGAAACGGCCGTTACCCTCATAGGTATAGAAGGTAGCGGGCTGGCTGTTGCTAAAAACCTTGCAACTCGTATTCAAAAGATAAGTCCTTTACAAGTGGAAGTACTCCCGATGAAGCTGAATAAGCGCAAACCACTGGAAGAAACAATCACTATTTCTCAAAACCTGACAGGCAAATCGGTAGTACTAGTAGATGATGTGGCGAATTCAGGAAAGACCCTGCTGTATGCCCTGCGTCCGGTACTGGATTATAATACAGCTAAAATACTCATTGCAGTGTTGGTAGACCGTAAACATAAAGCATTTCCCGTATCGCCCGATATAGTAGGACATAGCATTGCTACTACACTGCAGGAACATATAGAAGTAGAAACAAGTGGTGATGAAATAACCGCAGCATATTTGCAATAGCGGTACTTTTACAAATAAATACAATACGTAGTTTTTTTTAAATGATAACACTGGTAATACACGGCGGAGCCGGAAATATTACTCCTGCTATGATGAATAGTGAGCAGGAGCGTGAATATGACAACGGATTGAATGCTGCATTAGATAAAGGTTACGAAATACTGAAGCAAGGTGGATCTTCTGTAGATGCAGTAGTAGCAGCCATTACGGAACTGGAAAACAACCCCATCTTCAATGCCGGACGTGGGTCTGTATTTACCAAAAAGGGCCTGCATGAAATGGATGCAGCACTGATGAATGGTAAAACACTGGAAGCCGGTGCAGTCGCAGGTGTTCGTAATATCAAAAATCCGATAACACTGGCGCGTGAAGTAATGCTGCACTCCGGCCACGTATTTCTGAGTGGTAGTGGTGCGGCAGAATTCGCACTATCCCGTGGTATAGAGCAAGCCAAAGATGACTATTTCTTTAACAAGCAGCGCTATGAGCAATGGGTGAAGATACGTGACAGCGATTTTACCCAGCTTGACCATGAAGGTGATAACCTGAAAGGGCCTGCAGCGGCTAATTCTGATTATAAATTTGGCACTGTTGGTGCTGTTGCCTGCGATGAGCATGGCAATATAGCAGGTGGCACATCTACCGGGGGCATGACCAACAAACGTTTTGGGCGCATAGGTGATAGCCCGGTAATAGGTGCCGGTACCTATGCCAATAATAATACCTGCGCCATATCTTGTACGGGCCATGGCGAATTCTTTTTACGTGCGGTAGTAGCTTATGATGTATCGTGCCTTATGGAGTATAAAGGCTTGTCATTAAAAGACGCTTGTGATGTGGTTGTGAAAGACAAGCTGGTAAAAATGGGCGGCGAAGGCGGACTGATAGCAGTAAATGCGAAGGGTGAGCATAACTTCTGCTTCAATTCCGCAGGCATGTATCGCGGTATGCGCAATAGCGAGGGACAGCAGGAAATAGCATACTATAAGTAAAAAGGTGGTACATAAACAAGAAAAGCATCCATGATCCGGATGCTTTTCTTGTTATATGTATGAAAAACTTTAGATGTATATATGGCTCATTTAATTTTGATTTTCAAGCCAAAATTAAATCTATTATGAATTATTAAATAAAAATGATGTTCTTTTATTTTGTCATATGATGACGCCTTAATAATTTCAGTATTCACCTTAAAAACAATTTTATCATGAAACAGAAGTTCTTAATGCTGGCATTATGCCTGTTTGCAACCATTGGTGCTAAAGCCCAGAATTTTGATGTGATCAACAACACGGGATGCACGATTTATTACCGCATTTATAATAACATACCCGGTGTCTGTTTTAATAACACCTGGACACCGGTACTAAATATACCGCCGGGCCCTACCACAATAAATTATACACCTGCTACCCTTGGGTTCAGTGGCTCATTTGAATACTATAAAATAATTTTCAGCACTAACACAAATGGTTTAAATAGTCCCACTTGCCCTACACAGGGACAGGTGGGACAAAGCTGTGTACCTTTTCCCAACTCATATACAGTAAGTGTGCCGGCAGGCTGTAGTACATGTAGTTCTATTGCCGCTACTTGGGTAGATGTTGGTGGCAATATCACTGTCACCTTCAATTAGTTTAGTTATAGTTTTTTAAAGGCAGTACAGAGATGTGCTGCTTTTTTGTTTACAACAATTATTTAATGGCATATGATAGCAAAACCATTTTTGGGTTATAATGAATTATGTATTTTTAGCAATAAACTAAACACATGCTAAAGAAAATATTGCTGGGATTATTGATTTTGTTGGTTATTGTGCAATTCATTCGTCCATCTCGCAATCAGTCGAATGCAGCCTCTGTCAATGATATCAGCGCTCATTATACAGTGCCGGACGATGTTCAGGCAGTATTAAAGAAAGCCTGTTACGATTGCCATAGCAACAATACCAATTATCCTTGGTATACCAATATCCAGCCCATTGGCCTGTGGATGCAAAATCATGTGAACGAAGGAAAAGAAGAACTCAACTTTTCAGAGTTTGCTACTTATCAGTTGAAGAAACAGGCACACAAGCTGGAAGAAACGGCTGAAATGTTAGAAAAAGACGAAATGCCGTTGAGTTCATATACCTTGGTACATAAAGAAGCCAAACTGACAAAAGAAGAAAAGGAATTGCTGGTTAGCTGGGCAAAATCATTGCAACAGCAAATCGCATCACAAGTAACAAAGTAGCATGCGCATTATATCATATAACGTGAACGGCATACGTGCCGCTATTAAAAAAGGTTTTGTAGAGTGGCTGAAAACAGACCCTGCGGATGTAATATGCCTGCAGGAAACCAAGGCCGCCAGGACCGATGTAGATGTATCTGAAATTGAGGCTTTGGGCTATGAAACTTATTGGTTCTCGGCTGAAAAGAAGGGCTATAGTGGAGTAGCTGTTTTTACCAGGATAAAACCTGATAATGTTTTTTATGGTAATGGTATTATGCAGAGCGATGCTGAAGGTAGGGTAATACGCCTTGACTTTGGAGATGTAACGCTTGTGAATGCTTATTTTCCGAGCGGTACCAGCGGTGATGAACGGCAGACATATAAATACCAATGGCTAGATGAGTTTCAGGAATATTTACTGGCTCTTTCTGAAAACAGGCCCAAACTAGTGGTGTGTGGCGATTATAATATAGCCAACAAACCGATAGATATACATAACCCTGCAGGTAATAAAAAAAGTAGTGGTTTCTTACCGGAAGAACGGGATTGGCTGGATAGGTTTTGGGAAAAAGGCTTTGTGGATAGTTTCCGCGCATTCAACCAAGACCCGCATCATTATACCTGGTGGAGCGCACGTTTTCCCAGTGTCAGAGAGCAAAATAAAGGCTGGCGCATCGATTACATATCTGTAACAGAGCCCCTACGCAACAATCTGAAAGGTGCAGCCATATACCCGGATGTAAAGCATTCCGACCATTGCCCGGCCTTTTTAGAGCTTTCCTTTTAAAAACTGCTTTTATTGTTTGAATGCCTGTTGCACAATATCCACATAGTTTGTGCCAACAGGTATTTCTTTATTAGGTAGCTGTATCGTTTTATTGCGTACCGATTGTATTTTATTCAGCGGAACAATATAAGACCTATGCACCCGAAGGAAATCTTTAGCAGGCAGCTTTTCTATCATGGTTTTCATGCTCATGCGTGCCGTTATAGGCTTCGCATTATCCAGGTGTATCTTCAGATAGTTGTCGAGGCCCTCTATAAACAGGATATCTTTCAATTCTATTTTCACCATGCTATAGTCGGCCCGGATAAAGAGGAAGGGCTTGGGCTCATCGGTTTTATCCTTGGAATAATTATAAAAATCCTGTGCTTTCGTTACTGCATGTTTAAAACGGTTGAAATCGAAAGGTTTTAGCAAGTAATCGATAGCATTCAGGTTAAAACCCTCTATCGCATATTCACTATGGGCTGTGGTGAAGATAACCATAGTGTCCTGTCCTGCCATCTTATAAAAATCGATACCTGAAATGGCGGGCATTTTTATATCCAGGAAAAGTAAGTCAACAGGATTTTCCTTCAGGTAAGCAAGCGCTTCTTCTGTTTCAGTAAAAGTTTTTTTCAGGTCGATAAAGTCTATACGACTGCAAAACTGCTTAACGATGACTAATGCCAGCGGTTCATCGTCTAAAGCAATAGCTGTTATCATGTGAGGTTCAATTTAAGAGATACCGTAAAGGTATCATCTGCATCGTGAATTTTCAAGTCATGCCTACCGGGGTATAAAATTTTCAGGCGTCCTGCAGTTTTGTTTATTCCCAAACCTGTTTTTATATCGTCGTTGTGCTGCACATATACTTTATTATTGGTTACGGTCATATGCAGTTCCCGGTTGTCTATTTTTATGTTGATGCGGATGTCTGAATCTTCTTCCGCATTAATGCCATGTTTAAATGCGTTTTCAATAAATGGTATTAATACAAATGGTGCAATACACAAGCTATCCCTGCTGCCTATAATGTTATGTTGCAGTTTTACTTTGGCAGGTATGCGCATGCTCTGTAAGGCAATGTAGTTATCTATATAATCCAGTTCTTTTTTTAACGACACGATATCACGGTCGCTTTCGCTTATAGCATATCGCATCATCCCCGATAGTTTTATAACTGCATCGGGTGCTTCTTCCGATTGGGTAATGGTGAGCGAGTAAATGGTATTTAAAGTATTAAACAGGAAATGGGGATTGATTTGCGCCTTTAGAAATGATATTTCGGTTTGCATTTTTTCCTGAATGGCAGATTGCCATTGGTTATAAACAGATGTTGTAAATGAAAGGATATAAGTAATGATAAAAAGGAACAGATTATGGCTGGGGCCAAGTATAACCAATCCCATAGGGGGAAGATCTATGCGTGGTGGCATCATGCTATAATTCAGTAATATAAACAGGCCGATGTTAAATGCTATAGATGCACCAAACAGCACAAACCGTTTACGCAGGTACAAATGTGGTATTACCAGAAAATAGTTGAAGTAAAAAACAAATATTAGTAAAAGGCCGTTGGCTACCCTTGGGGGGAGCAGTATATCATCCAGTAATGTGCCGCGTGGATGACCGGGGAGATCCGACTTGAAAAAATACGGAAGGGATAACAATGCCAGCCACAATACAGCATGGGTGCATACTGTCAAGATCTTTTTTAAGACAGGTGATGACAATGTTTTGTCCATTGGTTCTATATTTCAGGGCTTTCCGGTTCTTTGAAAAATGCCACCTTGTACCCTACAAGATGGCATTATACACCACACCAATTATAATAACTTCCCCATGCTTGTATGATAGAAAATAGCCTTGTAATAATATGATTTACAATGCACTATTCTACTAAGATGCATAATATAATGTGGGAATGCAAAAAAATGAGGTGTATTGCCAGATTTCTGGGGCGAATAAAAAAAGTCCCGTAAATACGGGACTCATTATACAGAGGATAAGAGAGAGTCGGGGTATAATTTTCCTTTGGTGTGTAGGCTTACAGGTTTATTGCAACTACCAGGCATGCCAGTATAGAAATGAAAAGGATGATTTTCTTAGTGGCTTCAGCTTTATGTGCACTGATTTTGAAGTTGGGCTTTTGTGTTGTAACCGGGGTGATATAAGCAGCGTGTTGCATAAAATGTGTTTTTTATTTTTTGTTGTGTGTGTTTTTTGTTTTGATGATACAAAGATGGGGGTATCGGCTGCCCTATGCCAAATAATCCGGGCTGCTTAACCGGTTGTTTAAAATTGGTTAACGAGCTCAGGTACAAATTGTTAACCAGCTATTAAGAAAAAAGCACTTGCCGAACCGGCAAGTGCTTCAGTATAACATTTTGCATGCTACTTACTTTATCTGTGCTTCTAATATGCCTTGAATGGCGCTGCAACTAATAAGGAAAGGCTTGTCTGTAATTGTAATAAGAATGACGCCGTTACTTATTTCGTAGTTGCCGGTAATGCTGCCCATTGGGCTACCTATACTGAAATTACCTGTATTGTCGTTTCCGGAAATTTCGCCCCCTGCTTTCTGTACCATGTTTTTCATCTTGGCAACAAATACTTCGTTGGTATCTGTAATCGGCAATGTTATTTTACAATCGGCCATAAAATCATTTTTTGTTAGTATTCATTCAAAGCTAAGGAAAGGCAGGTAAATACCACACCATATCGCAGCTATTTATATTAATGGCTCAAAGTGCCGAATACTCCATTATTATAATCTTCCATTGCCTGGTCTATTTCTTCTTTTGTATTCATTACAAAATTGTCTTTTGCTGCTATGGGTTCGTCTATTGGTTCTGCCGACAGAAAAAGTAAGGTGGTATCTGCAGTAGTGCGTAGGTTAATATCAGTATCGGCTTTATCGAAAACAACCAGCTGGTATGTATCGATATCCTTGCCATTGATGTAGGCACTACCATTAGCAATATATAACAGTGTCCAATAGCCTTCATTTGCCTTTATAGGGAGATGAATACCTGCCTTTACCGTGCCCACTACAGATATAACAGGTGTATGGCTTTTCAAAGGCCCTGTTTTACCGTCGAATGAGCCACTGGCCAATCTTAACTCAACACCGGGTTGCACCAGCACATGCGGTTGCTCTTCCTTCCTGGCCGATTGATAGAATGGGGCATCCCATTTATGCGCGGCAGGGGCATTTACCCATATTTGAATGAATTCCTGCACACCACCTCTCTTTAGCAAATCTGGTGTAGGGCCTTCGCTGTGCAGTAGCCCCTTACCGGCAAACATCCATTGCACATCGCCTGCTTTTACAATATTATCATGTCCTGCATTATCTCTGTGAAAGCCTTCGCCTTGCAGGGTAAACGTTACAGGTGAAAAGCCACGGTGCGGATGTGGGTGTATTCTCAGTTGAGAACTCGGTTTTATCTCTTCGGGTGGCAAATGGTGTATGACGATGAATGGGTTGGCAAAACGAAAGTTTTGATGAGGCAGGGGTTGTTTTATAGTTTCTTCAGGTGTTATCTGTTTATCCCTGCCGGTAAGAATGTGAAGGATTTTCTTTTCCATACGGAAAGTTAAGAAGGTTTCATCTCCTGCTGTTCTACTTTATTTTTTAACTAAATACATAAATAGCTTTTTGATGTAGGTTTATTTTTAGATATTTGCGGCACATATTGAGGAAATCCATTCTCTATTCTTATTCTAATATATTAACACTACAATCTCGTGCTATGAAGCTTTCATCTGCTATGGTCAAGTCCTATGGACTAAAGGGCGTATTTCTTTTTTTAATATTTTTGGGGTTATCGCTATCCGTACATGCTCAAAACCTGTATACAGAAGGGGCTGATCTGGCTAATACCGGTACGGGGCCTACATATAACATCACGGTTGCCGGTACATATACCGTAATTGGTACCTTGATGACAACAGCCGATGGACAAGACAGGTTCCAAGTTAATGTTGCTACCGGTTTATCACTTAGCAATGTTGCCTATAATATATCAGGCGGCGGCTTTAACGGTAATATCAACTTTGCAGGGATAGGCCAGTATGCCGGTCCCGGTCCCGGTTCTGGTACTATATCTTTATTTTCCGGGTGGTCGTACCCATTACCTGCGGGCACATACGGAACTATCCTGGCTGCCAATTTTTCTACAGGTTCGTCATGGACAATGACTTTTACTGTAACAGGAACACCAACCGGCACAGCGCCATCAATAACAGGCAATCCTTCAAACAGAACCATATGCGCGGGCGCCAATACTACTTTTGGTGTCACTGCGAGTAATGCCACAGGATACCAATGGCAGGTGAATACAGGTTCAGGGTTTGGCAATATTTCAAATGGCGGTGTTTATTCAGGAGCTACTACTTCTACACTTACCATTACGGGAGCAACTGCCGGTATGAATGGTTATCTGTACAGGGCGATAGCATCCGGCTCCGTGAGCCCCAATGCTACTTCAAATAGTGCTACCCTTACCGTTGCTAGCATAGGTACTACAGGATCCCAAACAAATTTAAGTTGTAATGGCGGAGCAAACGGCAGTGCTACTGTAGTAGCCAGCGGAGGCATCGTACCGTACTTCTATTCATGGTCTCCCAGTGGTGGCACGGGAGCAACAGCTACCGGCCTTTCAGCGGGTAATTACACAGTTACGGTTACCGATAATATAGGTTGTACGGCTACACGCAATTATACATTGACACAACCTGGTGCTATAACAGCTATTACCAGCAGTCAAACCAATATAGCATGTAATGGTGGCTCTAACGGGGCTGCCACTATAGTAGCCAGTGGCGGCACTCCTGGTTATACTTATTCATGGTCGCCCAGTGGTGGTACAGGTACGTCCATATCCGGTCGTACGGCAGGTACTTATACTGCAACCATTACGGATGCGATTGGTTGTACAGGCACAAAAACTGTTACGTTAACACAACCTCCTGCACTAACAGCTACTACTTCGCAAACCAATGTGAGCTGTAATGGTGGCTCTAACGGTACAGCTACAGTAACAGTGGGTGGCGGCACCCCTGGTTATATGTATTCATGGTCTCCGAGTGGCGGTATGGCAGCAACAGCTACCGGCCTTTCAGTGGGTACTTACACCGTTACCGTAACAGATGCCAATAGTTGTCAATTAACAAGAACATTTACTATCACACAACCTACAGCACTTGTTGTAACACCGAGTGCGCAAACCAATATAGCATGTAATGGTGGTTCTACCGGTGCTGCTACAGTAGCAGCGAGTGGTGGTACTCCGGGTTATATGTATTCATGGTCTCCGAGTGGTGGTACTGCAGCAACAGCTACGGGCCTTTCAGCTGGCACTTATACCGTTACGGTAACAGATGCCAACAGTTGCCAGTTAACAAGAACATTTACTATCACAGAGCCCACAGCACTTACAGCTACCACATCGCAAACCAATGTAAGCTGTAATGGCGGTTCTAACGGTACAGCTACAGTAACAGTAGGTGGTGGTACTCCGGGTTATACTTATTTATGGTCTCCGAGTGGCGGTACTGCAGCAACAGCTACCGGTCTTGCAGCGGGTACTTATACCGTTACGGTAACAGATGCCAATAGTTGTCAATTAACAAGAACATTTACGATTACCCAACCTACTGCTATGACAGTTGTTTCTAGCAGTCAAACCAATATAGCATGTAATGGTGGTTCTACCGGTGCAGCTAGTGTAACAGTGAGTGGTGGTACGGGTGGTTATACGTATTCATGGTCTCCGAGTGGTGGTTCGGCAGCAACAGCTACGGGCCTTTCAGCAGGCACTTATACCGTTACTGTAACAGATGCCAATAGTTGTCAATTAACAAGAACATTTACGATTACCCAACCTA
>JANLJF010000083.1:0-8262 GCA_029255605.1 Azovibrio restrictus | reverse complement strand
GCAGTCAAACCAATATAGCATGTAATGGTGGTTCTACCGGTGCAGCTAGTGTAACGGTAGGTGGTGGTACTCCGGGTTATATGTATTCATGGTCTCCGAGTGGTGGTACTGCAGCAACAGCTACGGGCCTTTCAGCTGGCACTTATACCGTTACGGTAACAGATGCCAACAGTTGCCAGTTAACAAGAACATTTACTATCACAGAGCCCACAGCACTTACAGCTACCACATCGCAAACCAATGTAAGCTGTAATGGCGGTTCTAACGGTACAGCTACAGTAACAGTAGGTGGTGGTACTCCGGGTTATACTTATTTATGGTCTCCGAGTGGCGGTACTGCAGCAACAGCTACCGGTCTTGCAGCGGGTACTTATACCGTTACGGTAACAGATGCCAATAGTTGTCAATTAACAAGAACATTTACGATTACCCAACCTACTGCTATGGCAGTTGTTTCTAGCAGTCAAACCAATATAGCATGTAATGGTGGTACTACCGGTGCAGCTAGTGTAACAGTAGGTGGTGGTACTCCGGGTTATACATATTTATGGTCTCCAAGTGGCGGTACTGCAGCAACAGCTACCGGTCTTTCAGCAGGCACTTACACCGTTACCGTAACAGATGCCAATAGTTGCCAGACTACTGCCAACTTTACATTAACCCAACCCACTGCTATGACAGTTACTTCCAGCAGTCAAACCAATATAGCATGTAATGGTGGTTCTACCGGTGCTGCTAGTGTAACAGTGAGTGGTGGTACTCCGGGTTATATGTATTCATGGTCTCCGAGTGGCGGTACTGCAGCAACAGCTACCGGTCTTTCAGCAGGCATTTACACCGTTACCGTAACGGATGGCAATAGTTGCCAGTTAACAAGGACATTTACTATAACACAACCTACAGCACTTACGGCTACCTCCTCGCAAACCAATATAGCATGTAATGGTGGATCTACGGGTGCAGCTAGTGTAACAGTGAGTGGTGGTACTCCGGGCTATATGTATTCATGGTCTCCGAGTGGTGGTACTGCAGCAACAGCTACCGGTCTTTCAGCGGGTACTTACACTGTTACAGTAACGGATGCCAATAGTTGCCAGTTAACAAGAACATTTACTATCACGCAGCCTACTGCACTTACAGCTACCCCTTCGCAAACCAATGTGAGCTGTAATGGCGGATCTAATGGTACAGCTACTGTAACTGTAAATGGTGGTACTCCTGGTTATACTTATTTATGGTCTCCGAGTGGCGGTACGGCAGCAACAGCTACCGGATTAGCTGCCGGTACTTATACGGTTACTATCGCCGATGCCAACTTATGTAGCATGACACAATCTGTAACCGTATCTCAGCCAACAGCGCTCAGCCTCGTATCCGGTTCTCAAACCAATGTTTCCTGCTTTGCCCTGAATGACGGTTCTGCTACCGTTAATCCTGCTGGCGGTACTCCGGGTTATACTTATTCATGGTCTCCCAGCGGTGGCACTGCAGCCACTGCCAGCAACCTGGCTATTGGCACTTATACAGTAACTGTAACGGATGGCAATAGCTGTAGTGATACGAGAAGCTTTACAATAACCCAACCTCCTGCCATTGCTCAATACAATGTTACAGGTGGAGGAGCTTACTGTGCAGGCGGAACAGGTGTAGCCATAGGCGTAAATGGCAGTGAAACAAATACTGTATATGAATTGTATAATAATGGTATTGCAACGGGTGCTACCACCACCGGTACAGGTGCGGCTATTACTTTTGGCAATCAAACCGCAGCAGGTACATATACTGTTTTAGCTACTAATACAAATACAGGTTGCACACGTTTAATGATAGGCACTGTTGCTGTAATCATTAACCCGATACCTGATGTAAATGCAATTCCGAACCAGGCATTATGCGATGGGGCTTCAACTACTGCTGTAACTTTCAGCGGAGCCGTAAGCGGCACCTCATTTGCCTGGACTAATAATACAACATCCATTGGCCTGGCAGCATCCGGTAATGGTAATATCGCATCTTTTGTAGCAGTAAATGCAACCAACGCACCGATAGTGGCAACTGTGACTGTAATACCAACCGCCAACAGTTGTGTTGGCAGCAGTAAAACATTTACTATCACCGTTAACCCAATACCTGATGTGAATGCTGTGGCCGACCAGACGTTATGCAATAATTCAGCAACTATGCCTGTAGCCTTCAGCGGAGTTGTAAGCGGTACTTCATATGCATGGACAAATACATTATCCTCTATCGGGTTAGCCGGTGCGGGTAATGGTAATATCGCATCGTTCACAGCTACGAACACTACTCCTGCACCTGTAACAGCTACCGTAACTGTAACACCGAGCGCTAATGGTTGTACGGGCAGCAGTACTTCTTTCGATATTACTGTTAATCCAACGCCATTGTTATCGAGCGTACTGACCGCTGCTCCAATATGTAATAATACTACATTCAGTTATACACCTACAAGTGCTACCACAGGCACTACCTTTGCCTGGTCGCGCGCGTTGGTAGCAGGTATCAGCACCCCTGCAGCAACAGGTGCCGATGATCCTAACGAGATTCTGGAAAACACTACTGCAAATCCGATAGCTGTTACATATACCTATACATTAACTGCTAATGGTTGTGTTAACACTCAAGACGTGACAGTTGTGGTTAACCCAACTCCTCAATTGAATTCCGGCCTGGTAGGTTCGCCGATTTGCGATAACTCTGTATTTACATATACCCCAACGAGTGCTACTGCGGGTACCAGCTTTGCATGGACACGTCCTGTTGTTGCAGGCATCAGCAATCCCGCAGGTAATGGTACAGGTAATATATCTGAAGTATTATCTAATGCTACACCTTTACCAGTAACTGTAACTTATAACTATACACTGACGGCTAACGGCTGCAGCAATACACAAGATGTAACTGTGGTAGTAAACCCCACACCGCAATTGAACAGTCCTGTTACAGCTATAGTTTGTAGTGGTGATGAATTTAATTATACCACTTCAACCTCTACACCCGGTACGGTTATTACATGGACGAGGGCACAGGTAGCGGGTATAACACCTAACACCGGCTCCGGTACTTATACTATCAATGAAACGTTGACCAACAGCACATCGCAGGATATTAATGTTGTGTACACATTTACACTGATGGCAAATGGCTGTACGTATACGCAGAATCTGACATTGACAGTAAGGGCCACACCGCAGATAGCTGTTATTGCCATCAAGCCCGAAGCTAATTTGTGTAGGCAAACGATGTATCAAAACTTTGGTGCAGCTACACCACCACCTGCAGGTACCAACTATGTATGGACAGCCAGCAATGCTGTTGTATGGGCACAAAGTGGCAGCTCAGCTCAAAATGCACTCATCAGCTTCCCGAATGGCGGAACGAGCGTTGTGACATTGACTACAACAGTAAACAGTACAGGTTGTGCCAGTAAGGCCACATATACTGTTAATGTAAACCCTGAAAAAGCACAACAGCCTGAAGTGATATATTACAATAAACGTTTTATATGCCTGCAAAATGATGTGCAAAGTTACAGGTGGGGATATGACGACCGTAATACGCTGGATTCATCCGTTATTGAAAAGGAAATTCAACAGGATTATTATAACCCGGCTCCTGATTTCACAAACAGGAACTATTGGGTGATGACCATGAAGAATGGCTGTATGCAAAAGAGCTATTACAACGTGCCTACAGAAGTGGCTAACGTAAGCAAAACAGCACCTGAAGTACGTGTATATCCTAACCCCGCTACAGAAGTAGTAAATATTGCGGTAAGCGGCAACCAGGGTATTTTGACCTATGAGATATATGAATTATCGGGCAAGCGCCTGAAAAGTGGTGAGATCATTAATAATGCAGCGCAGATATCTGTAACGGATATACCTTCCGGCGTTTATATGATCACTACTTCTAAAGAAGGTGTAAGGTTCAATACTTCACGTTTTATTAAAAACTAACACTATTAAAACAAGTAATTCATGAAAAATATAATCAGCATAATAAGTGTTATGGGTATGGCGCTAACGACACAGGCGCAAGATGCTGCAAAAGTGAATCATTGGTATGTGGGTATAAATGGCAAAGTGGGTAATGTGCAGGAGAAAATGAGTATGCGCACCCTTGGCCTTAATTATAATAATGCCATACGCAATGATGTGCCGGTTACCAGCCATTATGAGAATAAAACCTCTTTCGGCGCAGATATACAAATAGGCTACTTTTTTGATAGGAAAGGTGAGTGGGGTGTTGCCACAGGCGTTATGTACAGAACCCATGAAGGGGAGTTGACTGTACACAATTTGCGCGTACAATACCAGGCTACCGACCATAACAATGCAGTGTACAGGCAGGTAATTACTGCGCAAGGGCCTATTAAAGAATCCCTGAAAACGACGAATATAGCTATACCACTGGTAGCAAAATTCCGTAAACAGCTATCGAAAGTAGTAGGTATCATGATAGATGCCGGTGTAACTTATAGTGTGCAAACGGAAGTGGAATATGATTCAAGGGCTACATTTGATTACGAGGCGATATATAAATATGCTAAAAACGGTGACGGCGGTGTTGTGACAGTATATGATAATGCTATCGTGCCTGATCCTTCAGACTGGCTGATAACAAAAGCCCAGTATCAGCGTACTAAAGGTGATGGTAACGAAGCCGCTTACTTTAAAGCGCTGCAGGCAGAAGGCCACAATGTTGGACTAAATGAAAGTGCTAGTAAATCAGGTACTTTCAGTTATAAGACAGGTACTATCGGCATACTTTTCCAGCCATCTGTTACGTTCAGGCTTAGCAATCATTTTAATTTACTGGTTGGTGGTTACTACATGTACCAGAACTTTAGCAATAGCGAGGAAAACCTGAACAAACGCGTAACAGATAAGATAGGGTCCTATAATTCGGTTCTGAACACAACTATTAAGAACAGGCAGATCAGCTATGGTGGAACACTCGGTTTATCTTTCTCATTCTAATTACGAGCAATAATTTTTACTCAGCACCGCATATGCGGTGCTTTTTTTATGAATAGAACTATGCTCTTGACTAGTGTGGCTTATTAAAGTATTTTCGCTGCTCTTATGACTCCTGAAAGAAAAGCCAGAATTAATAATGTATTGAACCGCCGTCAGCCGGACTTAACGGTTGTGATGGAGAATGTGCACGACCCGCATAACATATCGGCAGTAATGCGCACCTGCGATTCGGTAGGTATACAGGAAATATATGTGCTTAATACCATCACAAGGAGCCATACTAAGTTTGGCAAAAAAAGTTCTGCAGGCGTTTTGGGTTGGATTACTATACACCAGTTCGATAATACAGAAGCTTGCATGAAAGCCTTGAAAGAGAAAGGTTACAAATGCTATGCTACACACCTGGGCGAACAAGCACACTCACTGTATGAACTTGATATGACAGAGCCTGTAGCCTTGATATTTGGCAATGAACATGCCGGTGTTACTGAAGAGTGCCTGTCGTATTGCGATGGAAACTTCATCATACCACAAGTAGGTATGGTGCAATCGCTGAATATATCTGTGGCCTGCGCTGTAACGCTATATGAGGCATATAGGCAACGCGAGCAGAAGGGCTTTTACGATGGTAATGTGCGTCTGCCGGAAGCACAATATAAAGTGCTGGCAGATAAATGGGGATTGCTACCTGAAGATGGAAAAACAAGCGTGGAATAAATCATAAAAAAAAGCCCGTTCACAAGGAACGGGCTTTTTTTTATTCTGTGGTTTTTTCAGGCCTCATTTGTGGGAAGAGCAATACATCCTGTATGGATACTTGCCCTGTCAGCAGCATAGCCAGGCGCTCTATACCAAAGCCAATACCCGCAGTGGGAGGCATACCGTATTCCAATGCACGCAGGAAATCATAGTCTATATACATCGCCTCATCATCGCCACGCTCCATCAGGGCTACCTGCTCTTCAAAACGTTCGCGTTGGTCTATCGGGTCATTCAGCTCACTATATGCATTGGCTATCTCCTTGCCATTTACTATCAGCTCAAAGCGTTCTACCAGTCCCGGTTTATCACGGTGTTTCTTAGTAAGCGGGCTCATTTCTATAGGGTAGTCGATGATGAAGGTGGGCTGTATATAATGCTTTTCGCATTTGCCACCGAATATTTCATCTATCAATTTACCCTTACCCATGCTAGGGTCTGTTTCTATCTTCAGTTGCTTACATACATCGCGCAGGCCATCTTCGTTCATATTGCTGATGTCAATGCCTGTGTGCTCTTTAATAGCATCGTATATACTGATGCGTTTGTATGGCGCTTTGAAATCTATCTGTACGCCATTTACATCGGAAATAGTAGTGCCGTTTGTAGCGATGGCGGTTTTTTCCAACATTTGCTCGGTGGTTTCCATCATCCACAGATAGTCTTTGTAAGCTACGTAGAACTCCAGGATGGTAAACTCAGGATTGTGCGTCCTGTCCATACCTTCATTACGGAAGTTGCGGCTGAACTCATATACCCAATCAAAACCACCCACTATCAGGCGTTTCAGGTATAATTCATTAGCAATACGCAGGTATAGCGGTATATCCAGTGCATTATGATGCGTCATAAACGGACGGGCTATAGCACCACCCGGTATGCTTTGCAGCACAGGGGTATCCACCTCCAATGCTCCACGCTCATTCAGAAATGAGCGGATGGCATTTTTCATCTTCGTTATCTTGATGAAGGTATCCCTTACACCCGGGTTCACGATCAGGTCGGCATAACGCTGGCGATACTTGAACTCCATATCCGTTACCGCATCAAACGCTTCACCATCTTTTTCCTTTACTACAGGCAGTGGGCGCAGCGATTTGGTAAGCAGGGTGAATTGCTCTACGTGTATAGATGTTTCACCCGTTTTGGTAGTAAACACGTATCCTTTGATGCCTATAATATCACCAAGGTCCAGTAGCTTTTTCCATACATTGTCAAACAGGCTTTTGTCTTCTCCCGGGCATATATCATCACGCTTTATATACAGCTGTATGCGGCCGGTAGCATCCTGAATCACGGCAAAGTTGGCCTTCCCCATGTCGCGAACGCTCATAATACGTCCTGCTACGGTTACAGACTTAAAGGCTTCCTTCTTTTCTTCCGTGTATTGTTCCTTTATTTCTTTGGCAGTATGTGTTATTTCAAACAAAGGGGCAGGGTATGGGTCTATGCCCAGGGCCTGCAATTCCTTCAACTTCTCCCGGCGTACAACTTCTTGTTCGCTTAGCGTAGCTTGCATGTATATATGAAAATTATAAAATGTAAAAATGAGTGCAAAGATAACTGTATTAGTCGGTAGCACAAAGGACTGAAAATCCTTGTGCCGTTTGGATTAATCCTGCTTATCTATATATAACTTATAAAGAATGCCGTTGCCTCCCGATACTATCAGATTGTGGTCGGGCGCTTCAGCAATGCAGTAGATGTCTTCCTTTGTAAAACGGTCATACTCCATCCAGTGTTTGCCACCGTCATTTGTATAAATAACAACGCCTTTATCGCCTACAGCCCAGCCTTGTTCCCCGTCTTTAAACAGTATATCGTTAAGATAGTAACGTGGTATGGTTATATCGTTGCCATTACGCAATTGCTGCCAGTCCTTACCACCATTGATGGTATGAAATATGCCGCCATTATTGCCACATACCCAAAGCTCGTATTGGTTGAGGGCTGTTATAGATTTAAAATTGTCATTCTGAATATTCAGCGTTTGCCATGTTCTGCCGCTGTCTGTAGTTTTCAGTACTACCCCGTAGCCGGTTATGAACCCTATAGCCGGTGTCAGCATTTCAATATCGTTATACTCAATGGCTACCGAATCATATTTATAAATGCTTCCGGTTTCTGTCATGTGTGCAATACCGCCACTGTTGTAGCTAACGCCCATAATGCCCATACCGTGCGTAGCATCAGAAAAGGCGATGTCTTTATACGACTGCCAGTTGCTTAGTTGTGTAAAATTCCAGCTATAGCCTTCATTGTTGCTCCACAACAGTTTGCCATCAAAGCCTACTGTATACAGGTAGCCATTAGGTGCCTGCGTAATACCGTAGAGTGCCTTACCGGCTTCCTTCATATCGTGCAGGGCCCAGGTGGCGCCGCCATCATCTGTAGTGAGGATGGTGGCTTTATCGAAGCGTGTGCCGCCTACTACAAAGCCACGGTCGTGACTGGTGAAAAGGATAGCATTCAGCCTGCTATCTGTATTTGTTTCCAGCTTTTC
>JANLJF010000082.1 GCA_029255605.1 Azovibrio restrictus | reverse complement strand
GGCGTGTAGACCTTGCGACGTATATTGGGTAGGGTCGTCACCCGTTCATGCTGTTACAAGTCAGCACCGTACTTTCAACACTGGCTATTCAGGATAAATGGTGGGTTCGTGTCTTTCCCACCGCCGTAAATTTACATAGCAATATTACGTGTATTTTGATAATAACAAAAAAATATTTTTTTTAACACTTATCGTCTTTGCGAGGGAGTATCTGCGAAGGCAGATATGCACGAAGCAACCTTATCCAAGCGAGGGTGTACGCGCGATTAGATTGCTTCGTACCTCGCAATGACGGGAGTGGGGTATGACGCGAGTGGGGATGTAACGCGTATCACAACAAAAATGCCCGCATGTAGCAGGCATCTTGTGTGGTTTGCATAGTGTTAAGCGTGGTTAGTTTCTTTCAGCTACTTCTTTCAGCTTGGCAAGGGCTTTCGGCCACATGCCCTTCATCATATCCACATAATCATCTACCATATCAGTATCTATGGTCAGGTGGGTTTTGCCATCTACCTCTTTCAGGGTATAGTTTTCCATAGCGCCCTTCCATTGCTTTACCTTGTCGCTGGTGGTATCTTCCACGCCATCCCTCATTTCGCCCAGGTGTTCTATCGACATGTATTCATTGGGCACATTATCGGCAATGCGCGATACCATGCCGCCTTTCCCCTCACCATCCAGGAAGAGTACTTTACTGCCTTTTGCCCAATCGGTACGGGCATGAGAGCCGGGTGAAAATGCAGTGGTCCATTCGCGGTAGTTGGCATCATCCCACAGGGCGCTCCATACTTTTTCGCGTGGTGCATTGATGGTTGTTTCAAATTGTAGCCTTTGCATAACTGGTGTTTTTAGTGTTTATGTAATTGGTTTCCCTTCGTTGTATGTACGATACAAAGATGCAGCAGATAACCGACACCAATAGTGTGCCATCGCGACTAATTGAAGGGGGGATTGCGACGGGATGGTTGACTTGTTGATTAGTTGATTAGTTGACCTGTTGATTCGTTAATTGGTAATTGCGCGGAGAAAGCCCCTTTAGGGGTTTGGGGTGAATACCTTTGATTAGTAACCATGCAAGTAAGCCCCTTTAGGGATTTGGGGTAAACCACTTTAGGATTTAGATATTAGTATTTAGGATTTAGAAATTAAAACTTCCCCTCGGTATAATCCAGTCCTTTAAAGTATTCTACATCATTCAGCAGGCTGCGGCGTTGCAGTTGCTGTTGTATAAATGCGGTGAGCGATGAGATAGGCGATAGGATGAATATGGCTACTATCAGCAGGCGCTTGAAGAAGGTAACACGGCCTTGCCTTTCGGGTGCACCGGGGCCGCCTTTCTCGCGTATATACTTTGCCCATTTGCGGAAGTTGGTAACACCACGGCGTTCCAGTATTATCAGTCCCGGCTTCAGGTGTATGGCACCCATCAGCAGCAGTTCTTTATGCAAGCTACCCAGTTTGTTTTCTGCCAGGTGGCGAAAGATGGGCATACCAAAGCGCGATGCACGCCTGATATCATTATCCTGCACACCGGCAGCAGGTAATAGTCCCGATGCTTCCTTCTTACCCTTGAACGACCAGCGTATGACCGTGAGTACAGAAATGAGGTTGGGGTTGGTATCCGTCAGTACGATGTTGCCTACCAGGTTAGCACCTATTTTCAGAAAGTATTCTTTCAGTTTCTCCTGGCTGTGCAGCCACATATTGCGGCAGCCATTTACGGTTATCACCGGTTTGCCCTTCAGTATCTGTGCATCTTCGCTTTGCAGGAAGGATGAGATGGGTAACGAAGGATTGAGGAACCAGGTTTGATGCCCGAATATCACCAGGTCGTAGTGTTGTGCCTTTATGCTTTCGGGCAGCGGGTTCATGGCTATGGGTATATGCTGCACCGTCTCGGGCATGGTATCGAAGAATTTCGATGCCTTCCACGGCAGGGCATAGGGCACTACGGGTGTCAGTGGTACAAAGTCTATATCAGCCTTATCCCTGATGTCGGATGTGATGCTATCGAGAATATCGCGCAGTTGTCCGCTTTGGGTATAATACAATACAAGGATACGAGGCTTCATGCTGCTGTTTAAACTACGGTTAGGTACATGTATGCGTAAGAGAAGCGGGCACTTTCGGGTACCATCACCAGCAGGCGGTCGCCTTTCTTCACTTTACCTGTGTTCAGCATTTCTTCCAGCATAAAGTAGGCCGATGCACTACCTACATTGCCCACCTTCGGCAGGTTGTAAAACCATTTTTCAAATGGTATATCCATACCTATTGCCGCGTGGTACTTATATATCTGGTGTTTAAAAAATTCGCTCGACATGTGGGGCAGGTAGTAATCTACCATATCTACCGTCAGGTTGTGCTTCGCCATCAGCTCTGCCAGGTATATACCACCTTTGGGTACAATGTTCTCGCCCAGCAGGCGGGTATCCTGTTTTACAGAAAAGATGCTTTCATTCGTCCAGTCTTCTATAGCATGGTCGTTCCAGCCGGTCAGTTCTGCCGTTTCTTCATTTTTGGTAGCCCCTGCATACATACAGGTTTCCAGTTCATTGGCAAAGGAGGTGGTTTCCAGCCATTCTATACGGTAAGAAAGCCCGTCTTTATTCGGTTCCGACTGTATCAGCGCTGCAGCAGCACCATCGCTCAGCATCCAGCGCAGAAAGTCTTTTTCAAAAGCTATGTACCCATTCTCTTCCAGTTTGGCCAGGTTCTCTGCCTCCGGCTGAAAGCGCGATGCGTGCATCCAGGTGCTCATCTTTTCAGAACCGCAACCTATGGCCGTATCTGCCATGCCCGATGCTATGGCCATATAGGCATACTTCAGTGCCTGCATACTGCTGC